>CAYSND010000025.1:0-14968 GCA_964432305.1 uncultured Muribaculaceae bacterium
CCTTCTTTATGAATCTGCATAGTAAAATTATATAAGTCCAAACAATTTAATATATGATATTGCGACAGGGAAGGAGATTAATGCTCCATCAAACCTGTCCAAAAATCCTCCATGTCCCGGAAGTAACTTTCCGGCATCTTTAACGTCAAAATTACGCTTTAACTGCGACTCTGCCAAATCTCCTAATGTTCCAAAAATAGAGATAAGCCCCGCTATAATCATAGAGTGTGTTATTCCAAATGGTAGTAGGTACTTACCTAATAAAAACCCACCTAATAATGCGAATAGAAAGCCACCCACAAAACCTTCCCATGATTTTTTAGGAGAGATAGAGGGGAAGAGCTTATGCCCGTTTTTCTGTCCAAAACTCATTCCGATAATATATGCTCCCACATCATTACTCCAGAGCAAAACAATAAGGGCTAGTACGATAGTTCCATTAAAAATACCCGAAGAATCGACAGCTATAAGGTTACTAAGTGAAAAGGGGAGAGCTATATAAACTATTGCACCAAAAAGATAGGGATAGAGCTTGTAGGAATCTTTATCCTCATCGAAGAGCAGAGTGATAAAAATAGCCACAAATAGGAGGGGGATAAAAAAAAGTGCTTTGTGACCCATCTCTCCTGTAAAAAATCCGAAGGAGATAATAAAGAGACCGACCCCTATTAGTATTGAGAGCAACTGTGCAAGGAGGTGTTTTTTACCTAAGGTCATACGCAGATACTCATTCATCATAATAATTATAATGCCGGCGAATAACGTACAGTATAAAAATGAATTCCACAGTAGAGCAGTTAATATTATAATTACTATTAATGCTCCTGTAAGTGTTCTAATAAGAAAGTTTTTTACATCAGGTCTCATACATTAAGTGTGAGTTTAAGAGATTGTATCCTCAACTAAAGGTGTAGCTGAAACTCTCGCCCCAAATATACGCTCCAAATCTTCACTGAATATTACCTCCTTCTCTAAAAGAAGTTCTGCTAATTGAGTAAATTTCTCTTTATGTTTATTTAATATTTCTGTTGCAGTTTTATGGGCAGACGATATAAGCTTCTTCGCCTCAGCGTCAATCAATTCTGCTGTTTTTTCACTATAAGGCTTATTAAAATTATATCCGCCCCCTTCAGATGAATCAAAATAAGAGAGGTTTCCTATCTTATCGCTCATTCCGAAATATGAAACCATCGCATAAGCCTGTTTTGTAACCTTTTCAAGGTCATTTAGTGCTCCTGTAGAGATGGTACCGTTAATAATCTCTTCTGCTGCTCTTCCTCCAAGTGTGGCAGCCATTTCATCCATCATCTGCTCGGTATTAGTCAGTTGACGCTCCTCAGGGAGATACCAAGCAGCCCCAAGGGCTCTTCCGCGTGGTATAATGGTTACTTTTAAGAGAGGATTAGCATGAGGCAAGATCCAACTTACTGTGGCATGCCCTGCTTCGTGGAAAGCAATAGTTCTCTTTTCAGAGGGGGAGATAATCTTACTCTTTCTTTCAAGTCCCCCTACAATTCTATCTATAGCATCTAAGAAATCTTGTTTTTCCACCACACTTTTATTCTTTCTTGCAGCAATAAGGGCTGCTTCGTTGCAGACGTTTGCAATATCTGCACCCGAGAATCCGGGAGTCTGCTTTGCAAGGAAATCAATATCAAAACCCTCCACAAGTTTAATATTCCTTAGGTGGACATTAAAAATATCGAGGCGTTCCTTTAACTCCGGAAGATCCACATTTATCTGTCTGTCGAATCGACCTGCTCTCATAAGAGCCTTGTCGAGGACATCTGCACGGTTCGTAGCAGCAAGGATAATTACCCCTGAGTTAGTGCCGAATCCGTCCATTTCAGTAAGGAGCTGATTTAATGTATTCTCCCTCTCGTCATTTGAAGAGAATCCTACATTTTTACTTCTTGCCCTTCCCACAGCATCTATCTCATCTATAAAGACAATAGATGGAGCCTTCTCTTTAGCTTGTCTGAAAAGGTCTCTTACCCTTGAGGCACCTACCCCCACAAACATCTCCACAAAGTCAGAACCCGAAATAGAGAAGAAGGGGACATCTGCCTCCCCTGCAACTGCCTTCGCAAGGAGTGTTTTCCCAGTACCAGGAGGACCTACAAGGAGAGCCCCTTTTGGAATTTTTCCCCCAAGGGAGGTATATTTTTTCGGATTTTTAAGGAAATCAACGATCTCCATAACTTCCACCTTAGCCTCTTCAAGCCCTGCTACATCCTTAAATGTAACTTTAACATTGTTATCCCTATCAAAGAGTTTTGCCTGAGATTTTCCTACGGAGAAGATCCCTCCCCCTCCGGCACCTCCACCTCCCATCCCTTTCTGCATCGGTCTAAACATTACAAACCACATAAAACCAAGGAGTAATAGAGGGAATAGAATCCACTCCAATATCCTTCCGAAATAATTATCTCTTACATCTGTTTCAAACTTAAACCTATTTTCAACAGGGAGGGTAAGTCTTGCCTCTTCGAAATTCTCCTCAGCATTAAATTTGTCTGATACTACAAAGAAGAAATGAGGACCGGTCTTGGGGGTAACTCCTTTAAAAAATTTATTTGTATATTGCTCCAAGTGGTCTTTCTTTATATAGACTTCCGCTCTGTGTAAATTAGAGATATAGACTATCTTATCCACATCGCCGGCAGGAATCATGCTCTCCTTTACGGTAAGCCATTCAGTCTTAGCAGGTTCGCTACCTGATGAAAGTTTGAAAAGGTATCCTAATCCGAATATGAGGAGGATATAAATCCATAAAATATTAAATTTCGGTTTTTTCCCCTTGTCTGTGGGTTTGGGTTTTTTATTTATTTCCATAATTAATCTTCATAATTTTTCTTAACTGAATCTGCCCACAACTCTTCCAACCTATAGAAGTTTCTATATTCAGTCAGAAAAACGTGAACTACTATATCGCTGTAATCCAATATTATCCAGTATGAGTTTTCTTTTCCTTGTATTCTATATACCTTTCTACCATATTTTTCAGACATGGTCTCTTCTATGTGGTCAGAAATAGCTGAAACTGCTGTGGTAGAGTCTGCATTGCAAATTATAAAATAATCTGATATTGCAGATCCTATTTTCCTTAAGTCTAGAGAACAGACGTTTTTTCCCTTCTTATCTAACATTAACTCTGCAATAGTTTTTACCTCTTTCATTTTTGTTTCTATATTTGCCACACAAATATAGCTACAATTTTTAGTCCAACTTTAATTTATTAACTAATTATGACAGATATTACCATTCACAGATTCAATGTGATCGATTCTACAAATTCTGAAGCTCTAAAAAACGTAGAAAACGCTAAGGACAAAACAATATGGATTTCAGAATTCCAGACAGCAGGAAAAGGACAGAGAGGAAATACTTGGGAGAGTGAACAGGGGAAAAATTTAACCTTCAGCATCTTGTTTAAGCCTAATAACCTACTCTCTACTAAACAGTTTGCCCTTTCTCAAGCAGTCTCATTAGGTATAGTTGATTACCTATTAGAGAGAGGTTTTAAAGCAACTGTAAAATGGCCTAACGATATTTATGTAAAGGATAAAAAGATTTGCGGTATCCTTATGGAGAATACCATCAGTGGTGACATTTTGTCAGCAGGGGTGGTTGGGATAGGATTTAATCTTAACCAAAGGAATTTCAGTGGCGATATCCCTAACCCGACTTCACTTATTTTAGAATCGGAGAGTTTAGAGGGGAGCATTCTTCTTGATTTTGTCCCGAATAATGAGTTTTGTCCCCTCCTTAAGAGTATAATGCTCAGATATGATACCTTGAATAAAGGGGATTATGACTCTATTGAGAGTGATTATGTAAATGCTCTATATCGTTTAGGGGTGGAGTGTGAATATATCGATGTTAAATCCGATAGCACTTTCTCCGGTGAAATCATAGGGATAGATAAAGCCGCCCGACTTATAATTAAAACCAAGGAGGGAGAGGAGAGAAGCTTTGCCTTTAAAGAGTTAAAATATATTATTTAGATAATTTTTTAAGCTCAGAAATGGTCTGTTCCGGTTCTTTAGAGCCGAAAACAGTATTTCCTGCTACTAAAATATCGGCTCCTGCTTTAGCAAGCAGGGGGGCATTTGTCAATGTTACCCCACCATCTACTTCAATAAGGGTATTGAGCCCTTTTTTAATAATCATCTCTTTAAGAGAGGAGATTTTTTTAATAGAACTTTCGATAAAACTCTGTCCACCAAAGCCTGGATTTACAGACATAATAAGCACAAAATCACACTCTTCCAATACATATTCTATATTAGAGAGAGAGGTGTGTGGATTAAGAGCTACCCCCGCCTTCATCCCCTCATTCTTTATACTCTGAAGAGAACGGTGTAGGTGAGTAGAAGCCTCGAAATGAACAGATAGGTATTTTACCCCAAGTGCCTTAAATTTAGTAATATACCTATCAGGTTCTACTATCATTAAATGTGCATCTAAAGGTTTTTCCGCTTTCTCGGCGATTTTCTTAATTACAGGAAAACCATAAGAGATATTAGGAACAAATAGACCGTCCATAATGTCGAGATGAATAAGGTCTGCCTCAGAGCGATTGAGCATTTCAATCTCTCTGTTTATACAGCCAAAGTCGGCTGAAAGCATAGAAGGGGCTATAAGCATATTATTTACAATTAACGATTACTTCTTCCAATAGAGCAGCAAATTTATCCACACTTGCTAATTCGAGTCTCTCCCCCGGGGCATGAACTCCTCGAAGTGTAGGTCCAAAAGAGATCATATCCAAATGAGGATATTTGTTAAGGAATAGACCACATTCAAGCCCTGCATGAATAGCCCTCACCACCGGAGTTACATTAAAGAGCTTCTTATAAGATTTAACAGATAGATCGAGTATATTGGATTTTAACTGAGGTTTCCATCCGGGGTATTCGGATTCGTGTGTAACTTCCGCACCTGCAAGTAAGAATGCTGCCTCAATACGCTGTGCAGCATAATAACGCGCACTATTGACGGAACTTCTCTGACTGGTGCCTACACGGATTACTCCATCCTCCATCTTTACTGAGGCTAAGTTGGAAGATGTTTCTACCAACCCTTTCATCTCCATACTCATCGCTAAAACTCCATGAGGAACTGCATTGAAAACTCGTACCATGTTTGTTGCTGTCATTTGGTCTATGGCAGCATCGATAGGTTTTTCTTCGGAAAAAATAGGATTAATTCCAGGATCACTTGAAGCAAACTCCTCCTGAACTTCTTTTGCCACTTTAAGGTGGAGTTCTTTAATATCATTTAGATGGATGGGGTTAAATGAGATGATGGCATAAGCCTCTCTCGCTATAGCGTTGCGTTTGTTTCCTCCATCAATAATATGAATAGCGATATCGTAACTCTTCATTATTTTATAAAGTGAACGTGAAAGCAACTGAATTGCATTTGAACGCCCTTTATCTATATCATCTCCACTATGTCCACCAAGCCCCCCTTCAAAACCTATCTTATAATAAATGCGATTCGTATTAGATATAGGAGTAGGGGAGTAGTTAAACTTTGCTGTGGTGTCAATCCCACCTGCGCACCCTATGAAGAGCTCTCCCTCATCCTCTGAGTCGAGATTTATTAGTATAGAACCTGTCATAAAATCATCTGTTAAGGCAAAGGCACCATCCATCCCAGTCTCTTCTGATACGGTGAAAAGAGCCTCTATTTTACCATGGGGAATAGTTGTGGCTTCCAATACCGCAAGTTGCGCTGCTATCCCTATTCCGCAATCTGCTCCAAGAGTGGTCTCTTTAGCAATTAGCCACCCATCCTCTATCACTGCCTTTATGGGGTCTTTTGAAAAGTCATGAATAACTCCGCTATTCTTTTCGCAAACCATATCAGAATGGCTCTGAAGAATAATAGTAGGGGAGTTCTCTCTTCCGGGAGTTGCCTTCTTTGTAATCAAGACATTTCCTACCTCATCTCTTTTATGCTCAAGTCCATGCTTTTCGGCAAAAGCGAGTAGATATGCGATAATATGCTCTTCGTGTCCTGATTCTCTTGGAATAGTAAGTATCTCACTAAAATAGTGGAGTATTCTCTCTGTGGTCATAAGGTGTATTATTTAGAACTTCGCTTCTTGGCGAAGTCGGTTTTTAGATATTACTGCGAAGCTGCTTCTCTATATCGGTGATATACTGGCGAAAAGTACGGTCAGTATCCATCAAGTCACATACAGTATTACAAGCATGTAAGACTGTAGCATGATTCTTTCCTCCTATCTGTGATCCTATAGAGTCAAGAGAAGTATTAGTAAGAGTTCTGCTAAGGTACATAGCTATCTGTCTCGCCTGAACTATCTCCCTCTTTCTCGTCTGAGACATAAATATTTCATTGCTTATTCTAAAATAGTTGCAGACTGTATTATTAATTTTGGAGATACTAATGTCATCCTTAGGGTTACTAACAATCTTATCTATCAGACTCTGTGTAAGAGCAAGAGTAATTTTCTTCTTTGTAAGAGTAGAGTGGGCCATAATTGAGATAAGCGTCCCTCTAAGTTCTCTTATATTACTTGTAATCTTAGATGCAATATACTCTATAACATCATCGGGAAGTTCCATCCCTTCATTAAAGCTCATTGACTTTAAAATATCGACCCTTGTCTGATAATTAGGGGGGAGGAGTTCTGCTGTTAGTCCCCACTTAAATCTTGAGAGGAGCCTCTGCTCGAGTCCCTGAAGATCAACGGGGGCTCTATCTGAGGTTAGAATAAGCTGCTTACCTGACTGATGTAGATAGTTGAATACATTAAAAAATGCATTCTGAGTACTATGTTTCTCCGCAAATTCATGAACATCATCTATAATTAAGACATCCATAGATTGATAAAAGTGGAGAAAATCGGTTAATTTGTTTTTTACAGTAACTGCGTCAACAAATTGATTTTGAAAAAGATTAGCAGATATATATAAAACAATCTTATCGGGGAAACACTCCTTTATCTTAATCCCAATAGCTTGTGCAAGATGAGTCTTTCCAAGTCCTGAACCTCCGTATATAAAGAGGGGATTAAAGATATTATTCCCCGGTTTTTTAGAGATCTCCACTCCGGCTGACCTTGCAAGTTTATTACACTCCCCTTCAATAAAATTATCAAAAGAGTAGTTATTATTTAGATGCGACTCTACATTATATCTCTGTATACCCGGTATAGAGTAAGGACCTGCTGAATTAGCTATCTTTTCAGAGTCTAACGGTAAAGAGGGATTTTTAATATTTCTGGATGTCTTACCTGGGTAGGTAATGGTAGAATCTTTTATAATTTTTACCCTATATACAAGTTTTGCCTCTCTTCCAAGCTCTCTTCTTAGTGTTTTGCTTATTAGGTCCAAATAATTCTCCTCAAGATACTCTCGGAAGAACTCGGATGGGACTTCTATCGTCAATGTAGAACCATCTAGTTCAATAACCTTAATAGGCTCAAACCATGTTCTAAAGGCATTTGGAGGCAGTATGTCTTTTATTATAAGCAGACAATGCTCCCAAACAACTATATGTTTTTGTTCTGACATTCGATAAAAAAATAATGATTATTAGTTCTAGTTTTAATTAATCACACATTACAAAAATGGGAATAATTTTTCTATAAATAAAAAATATTTAAGATAAAAAATGTTAAAAAAAATAACTCCTTAACAGTCAGTCTTAAAAAATTTTTATTCTTATATATTTCTTTGGATTTGCCTCTATTGACTTTACTAAATTACTCAAATCGCCTGATAAATTTTGCAGAGAGTTATGAAGTGAGTCAGACGACATAAGCTTTCCAACTGACCCATTTGGATCTTGTATCTTGACTATTAGCGTTTTAAGGTTATTAATAGTCTCTTTTAGTTCTGCCTCCTTTAACTCCTCAGTAATTTCTGTGACATTTTCCAAAGAGGAATCAAGTTTGACAGCAGAGGAGTTGAGTTGCTGTGTAAGGGTATTGAGATTAGTTATCACCGCTGTAAGTTCAGGTGTGCTCCCTTTTATGTTGTTAGCGATATATTCTATGGACTCAACACTCTTTTCGATACTACTGACTATCCCCTTAACACTCTCTTGAGTCTCCTCATCCAAAATCTTGTTGATATTGTTTATAGCAGTATTAAGATTATTCACCAAAAGTGTTAATTGATCTGTTATAGGTCCGATGTTAGAAATTATACCTGCCAACGCATCAGGCTGAATTAGTCCGGGTATGGTATCTCCACTTTTGTATAAAGGGAGACTCGCTCCTAAAATTAACCTTAGAGACTTCCCTCCCAATATATCTGAGCTGTAAATTTCAAAATATGAATCTTGTGGTATTTCATACTCATTTACAATTTTTATCTTAAATATATAATCTTTGGTTGATTTATTATATTTTATTTTGGAAATTCTTCCCGATTTAAAGCCATTTATATAGACATTAGATGCTTGGGATAACCCTTCTACGCTTTGGTACGAGGTGTAATATGTTTTATTACCTTGAAGGAAATCATTTCCACGCAGATATGTGATAACTATAATGGTAGCAATTATAGTTAAAACTACGAAAATTCCTATTTTAATTTCTTTTTTCCTATTCATTTTTCTCTATTTTTCTATTTTTACTATGAAAGCTTGCGGAAACAGTTTCTTAATCTCAGGAAGTGCATTGATAGCCTCTTCTCTTGTAGAATATTTCCCAGTAGAGTATTTATAGAAATTATCAATTTTTCTATATTCACATTTAACGCCTTTGAGCTCAGGACTATTGCTTTTTAAAATTTTAGTTACTGCCAATACTTGAATTGCAAAGTAACTTTCCGATTTTTGTGGGGCGGCAACTGCCGGTTTTGACCTCTCTGTTTTCTGGGTAGAACTCTCTTGTTTAACTGTTTCTTGTTTAACTGTTTCTTGTTTAACTGTTTCCTGTTTTACTACCTCCTGCTTGGTGTTCTGGGGTTGAGTAGGTTTGCTTTCGTTACTTGCCATAGGTTCTTTTTCGAACTGTCTTTTATACTCTCCGAAAGCAGTGAAGAGGGAATTACATATCTTGTTCCTTGATTCTTTGTCTGCAAGGATTTTTGCCTCCTTGCTGTTAGAGATAAAACCTACCTCCACTAGCACTGCCGGCATTGTGCATCTCCATAACACTAAAATAGGTCCCTGCTTAATCCCCCTATTCTGTTTTATAGGACCAATTTTCGTCATTTTATCTTGAACGAGACCTGCAAAAACGAGGCTCTGTTCTAAATGGGCATTTTGTAAAAGGGAAAAAATAATAAATGACTCCGGGTTATTAGGATCATATCCTTCGTATTTAGAGGTATAATCATCTTCAAGTATTACTACGCTATTCTCTTTCATACAGACTTCAAGATTCGAGTTTGTCTTATCAGGTCCCATAACAAGCGTCTCTGTTCCATAAGCTGAACTTGATTTAGTGGAATTGACATGTATAGAGATAAAAAGGTCTGCATTGTTTTTATTTGCTATGTTTGATCTCTCATGTAGTGGTATAAGTACGTCGGTGGTGCGGGTATAAATGACTTTTACATCGGGATAATTTTCGGTTATCATTCCTCCTAATTCGAGAGCCATAGAGAGAGTCAAATGCTTCTCTTGAAGTCGTCCATCTTTACTGACAGCCCCCGGGTCCTTACCCCCATGACCTGCATCTATTACAACAGTTTTAATCTTAACAGAGGCTGAATTTTGTCCTAAAATAGGCAAAATAGAGGCAAAGAGAAGAATAATAGGTATGTAAATATGTTTTATAATTTTGATTGGCATATTAGTTGCAAAAAAATATATAAATTTGCATCTCGCAAAATTAACAATTTTTGTATAATATCCGACACATATCACCATTAATTTCTCTCCTCCTTCTACTTTTAATCTGTAGTGAGGCAGGTGCTCAAAACAACTCCCGATCCTCTACAAATAATACTAATAGACAGACACTCAATATTCGAGATACTATCCGTGTCTCTCAAAAAGATACATTGAATATTCAGGATGAGGCACCCTCACAGATAAAGGACTCTCTGAAAAATATGGTTGATTCAATTGGAAGTGCATTGCAGGACTCTATAAAAAGAGCCCCGGCTATGGTTGACAAACCAGCTTTTTCTACTGCACGTGACTCTATTATTGAGGATTTTTCGGGAGGAAGAAGAATAATTTATTATTATGGGGATGTGAAGGTGGAGTATGGAGAGATGAAATTATCAGCAGAGTATATGGCATATAACTTAGATACTAAGATAGTCTATGCCTCAGGGGTGAAAGATACACTTGGCAATATCATAGGTAAACCACAAATGGAGGAGAATGGGAAGACATATACTATGGAGGAGGTCTATTTTAATATGGAGACAGGTAAGTCGAAAATTAAAAATATGATGACTCAGGAGGAGGAGGGGTTCTTACATGGAAAGACGTTAAAAATGATGCCGGACAAGTCTATAAATATTGCAGATGGAAAATATACTGTTTGCGACCTGGAACACCCTCATTTTTATTTAGCCCTTACTGCTGCTACTATTCAGACTAAACCGACTCAGAAAACTGTTTTTGGACCGGCTTTTTTAGTATTAGAGGATGTTCCTCTCCCTTTGGCACTCCCCTTTGGATTTGTCCCCAAGAGACCTGAACGGGCAAGTGGGATACTCTTCCCTACTTATGGAGAGGAGGTGTCGAGAGGGTTTTATCTAAGGGACTTGGGGTACTACTTCGTTGTAGGAGATCATTTTGATGTCTCACTAACAGGGGATATATATACGCTCGGTTCTTGGAGTGGAACACTCACATCGCGCTACAAGCTAAGATATAAGTTTGACGGGAGTTTTATGTTAAAATATTCCAATGACGTAACAGGAGAGAGAGGGAGTACAGACTTTTCGGAGTCTAAAAACTTCTCCGTTCAGTGGTCCCATTCACAAGACTCTAAGGCGAGACCAGGTACCTCTTTTAGGGCATCGGTAAATTTCTCAAGCCCTTCAAATAATAAATATAACTCTTACACTGTTTAGGAGGTTATGAACAATCAAATCTCCTCATCTATTTCATACTCTAAAAATTGGAGTAAGATGTCCCTCTCCATTAATGGTCTGCACAGTCAGAACTCTCGAGATAGCTCTTACTCTATAACTCTTCCTAACCTTACATTTAATGTAAATAGGTTCTTTCCATTTAAAAGAAAGGTCAGGGTAGGTAAAGAGAAGATATATGAGAAGTTCTCTATGAGTTACTCCACTACATTCCAAAATAGAATAAATTTTAAAGCAAGAGAGGTCAAAGAGCCTGATTTTATGAGTAAAATGAAGAATGGAATGAATCACCGTTTTGCAATAGGTCTTCCGAGCTTTACAATATTCAAGTTCTTAAATTTCAGCCCAAATGTTAATTATGGCATGGATTGGCATTTTCAAGATCAAACCAAAGTCTATAATCCGACTACAGACAGGGTGGAATCAGTAGTCTCCGATCAGTTCTCCACATTCGGAGTTACTCAGGATTTTTCTGCATCTCTCTCTATGAGTACTCGTCTCTATGGCTTTTTTACTTTTAAGGGTAAATCCAATCTTCAAGCCATCCGCCATATGATGACTCCACAACTATCATTTAGCTATAGGCCTGAGTTAGGGACTGCGATAAATGGTTACAGGACTTTTCAATATACAGATAAAAATGGGGTAGATAAGAGTCTTGATTATAATAGATTTGAAGGGGGGATGTTTTCTCCCCCGGGAAAAGGTCAAACTGCTGCTATTTCATTCTCGATGGGGAATAATATTGAGGCAAAGATGTTGAATAAACTCGATACGACAGGTACCGGGACAAAAAAAGTAAAACTTTTGGATCAATTAAGTTTTTCCGGCTCCTATAATTTTATGGCAGACTCCATTAAACTCTCCACTATTTCTGTTACTGCCAATACCACAATATTCCAAAAGATAGGATTAAATGGAAATGTCGCCTTAGATCCGTATGCAGTAGATGAGAAAGGAAAGAAATATAATCAGTTTAATATAATGAAACCTGGCGGCGGCTCTCTTTTTCGATTAACTAATGCAAGTTTCTCTACCTCTTATTCCTTTACAGGGGATGGAAAGTATGAGGGAAATGATGGGAGCAAAGAGGCAAATAAGGGGGGGCAAAATAGTCGAGCCTCTAATGCCGAAGTCCCTTTATATACACGTATTTATCATCATCCTGTTACCGGAGAGTATATCCCCGGAGGGTGGGTTTACTATATGAATCCAAATATCCCCTGGTCGCTGAATTTATCTTATTCTTTCTCCTATTCTCTCTCCTATCAATATGCTAATGAGAGACTTAATGTGAAGCATAATTTTACCAACACACTCGGCATCTCAGGTCAAATTAAGCTTACGAGAGACTTGAATTTCTCTCTTCAGTCAGGAGTGGACCTTACGAAGATGAAAATTACCACTACTCAGCTTAGTGCTACTTATGACCTTCACTGCTTCCAAATTTCAGTTTCGTGGATCCCTTCAGGACAATGGGAGAGTTGGAGTTTTAGAATCAATGCAAAGGCTGCTGCTCTTGCAGACCTTTTACAATACAAGAAGAGCTCCTCTTATATGGACAACAGATACCAAAAATATTAAAAATTATGAGTAAAAAAGTTATTGCAACATCTCTTGCACCCAAGGCTGTGGGTCCTTACAGTCAAGCTATTGAATCCAATGGAACACTTTATGTTTCAGGACAACTCCCTGTCGATGTTAACACCGGTGAATTTGCCCCCGGGGGAATCAGAGAACAGTTTATCCAAATTTTCAAAAATGTCGGATACATTCTTAATGAAGCCGGTTATGATTTTAGCAATGTTGTCAAAACCACTGTCTATCTAACCGATATGAAGGATTTTGCATTGTTAAATGAAATCTATGCACAATATTTCAAAGAGCCTTATCCTGCCCGTGTTGCCTACGCCGTAGTTGCACTTCCTAAGGGGGCATTGGCTGAAATAGATGTAATTGCATCGAAATAATTTGTAAAACAGAAAAAATTATTATCTTTGCAATATGAAACGGCATCCGGTCGTATTCATTCTTCTCAATATACACCAACTTTTATTTTTTAATGTACGACATTATCCAATTAAATGCTAAGAGTCAGGATGACTTAATAGCAATTGCGAAAGAGCTTCAAATCAAAAAGGCGGAGTCTTTCTCAAAAGAAGACCTTATTTATCAAATTATAGACGAACAGGCTATTCAGAGCAAGGAGAATCCTAAACCAAAAAGGGTTAGAACCCGTATAGTTAAGGAGAATACTCCTGTTGCCTCATCCGAAGAGAAGAGACCTACACAGCCTAAAAAAGTTATTGAGGTTAAAAAACCTGAACATGAGCAGAAGGCTCCAGAGGCTAAAATTATCAAGCCTGAAGCCCCTTCACAAGTTGCAAAGGTCTCTCAGGAGAAGAAAGCAGAGCAAGAAAAGAGAGCTGCACAGGATAAAAAAGCCGCCCAGGATAAAAAAGCCGCACAAGCTAAAAAAGCTGCTCAGGAGAAGAAACCTATACAAGAGAATAAAACACCTCAAGAGGGAAAAGTTGAGGAGAGGAAGCAGGAACCCAAAACCAATATTGAGAAAAAAGAGACCACACCTGAAACGGCTCCCCATGAATTATTCCCTCAGGAAAAAAAGGATAATAATTTTAACAAGAAAAATCAACATAAACATCATACCGGTACCAGAGAAGATCACCCTGCATCACCACAGAACAAGGGAGATGAGAATCTTAATAACACCAATAATAAAGATGTTAAAATAGAAGAGGCTCATAAAAAAGTGCAGCAACCCCCTCAGCCAAAAGTGGAATTTGAAGGGATTGTTGAGGCTACAGGGGTATTGGAAATCATGCCTGACGGATATGGTTTTCTCCGCTCCTCTGACTATAACTACTTAAATTCCCCTGATGATATCTATGTATCGCAGTCTCAGATAAAGTTATTCGGTCTTAAAACCGGTGACACTATTCTCGGTGAAATTCGCCCCCCTAAGGAGGGAGATAAATATTTCCCTCTTGTAAAAGTAAACTATATAAATGGGCGTACCCCTGAGTTTATAAGAGACCGTGTTCCTTTTGATTTTCTTACCCCTCTCTTCCCAGAAGAGAAATTCAGTATTACCTCTAAAGGACACAATAACCTCTCCACGAGGATAGTCGATCTCTTTACCCCGATAGGAAAAGGACAGAGAGGACTTATCGTAGCACAGCCTAAGACAGGTAAAACAATGCTACTTAAAGCTATCGCCAATGCTATTGCCGATAACCACCCTGAGGTCTATATGATAGTTCTTCTAATAGATGAACGCCCTGAGGAGGTTACCGATATGGCGCGCAGTGTGAAAGCTGAAGTGGTGGCTTCTACCTTTGACGAACCTGCCGAAAGACACGTAAAGGTGGCATCTATTGTCCTTGAGAAAGCTAAAAGGCTTGTAGAGTGTGGACACGATGTGGTAATCCTTCTCGATTCTATTACCCGTCTTGCACGTGCATTTAACACAGTTCAGCCTGCTTCAGGGAAAGTCCTTTCAGGTGGTGTCGATGCCAATGCTCTTCACAAACCTAAAAGATTTTTCGGGGCAGCCCGTAAAATAGAGAACGGAGGTTCATTAACAATTCTTGCGACAGCACTTACAGAGACAGGTTCTAAGATGGATGAAGTTATCTTTGAAGAGTTTAAGGGGACAGGTAATATGGAACTCCAGCTCGATAGGAAACTCTCCAACAAACGTATCTTCCCTGCTGTGGATGTTACTCTCAGTAGTACCAGAAGGGATGACCTATTGTTTGAGAAAGAGAAGCTTAATCGTCTCTGGATTTTAAGAAATTACCTCGCAGATATGAATTGTGTAGAGGCTATGGAGTTTATGAAATCCCGTCTTGAAAAGACAGAATCAAACGAAGAGTTCCTAGTCTCCATGAATGGGGAGTAAC
>CAYSND010000026.1:0-14565 GCA_964432305.1 uncultured Muribaculaceae bacterium
TGATGAGCCGGAAAAAATATCAAAGCTTGTCAGTGACAGAAGATTCGGTATTGGCTCTGATGGGCTTATGCTTCTCGAATCTAGTAGGGATTATGATTTTAAAATGAGATACTTTAATTCTGACGGTTTTGAGGGGACAATGTGTGGAAATGGGGGTCGATGTCTTGTAGCATTTGCAGCGCGAATGGGGATAAGGCATTTTGATTTTGAAGCTATTGATGGGTTCCATACTGCAGAATTAATCGAATATACCCCATCCCGCTCAATGATAAGGCTAAAAATGAAAGATGTAGAAGAGGTTAGAAACTTCATTCCAAGTAGAAAAGAAGATTCTTTACCCAATACCTTTTTTCTCGACACAGGCTCAGCACATTTAGTTATTTTCGTAGAAAGTGTTGAAAAAATAGATGTAGCAACAGAAGGAAAATTTTGGCGTTACTATCCCGATTTTGAAAAAGGGACAAATGTTAATTTTGTGGAATTTAGAGATCAGGATCTCTATGTACGGACTTATGAGCGGGGTGTAGAAGCTGAAACTTTTGCTTGTGGTACGGGGGTAACAGCCTCCGCAATAGCAGCATATCTCCTAAAAGGGGAAAGATCAAATTATACTATTCAAACCCTTGGTGACACTCTTTATGTAGATTTCAAACCTACTGCAAAGGGAGAATTCTCAGATATTTGGCTTACTGGTCCTGCGACCTACGTCTTTGAAACTGAGATTTAGTGCTAATATCTATGACCAAAAATAGAGGTGCCTATACGAACTAAGGTGCTCCCCATCTCCACAGCTATATGGTAGTCATCTGACATACCGAAGGAGAGTTGGTCAAATGAGGCCAAATATGGGATATTCATTAGGCGTATTTTCTCAAATAGAGATGTTAAAAGTGAAAACTCTTCACGAATAATTGCCTTATCATCAGTAAAAGTAGCCATCCCCATTAGACCTCTAATAGTAACAGCAGAGGGGCTTTCACTACTAAATTTATTAATCAACTCAAGTAAACTCTCAGAGGTAAAGCCTTGTTTTGTCTCCTCTTTGGCTATATGAACTTGAAGGAGAACCTCAGTTTTAAGATTATTGCGAAGAGAGTAGTTTTCTATTTGAGTGAGGAGTCTTTCAGTATCAACGGAGTGGATAAGTGTTGCATAAGGGAGAACCATCTTTAATTTATTGCTCTGAAGTGTCCCAATAAAATGCCACTCAACATCAGAGGGGAGTGAACGAGCTTTTGCTAATAACTCTTGTGGACGACTCTCTCCGAACATCCTATGTCCTGCAGAATAGGCCTCCATTATCACCTCATTGGGCTGAAATTTCGAGACAGCCACTAATTTAGTGGTGGCCGGAAGTTCACTTTTAATCTTTAATATATTGTCTTTAATACTCACAGTCAAAAGAAGTTACCTCCTTCTCTGCTGATCTTTCATAGCTTGCTGTTGAGCCTTTTGTGCGGCTTCTAAGCGTTGCTGAAATTTAGACTTGGGTTTGGTAACAGCTTTGGCAGAGTTCTCTTTTAACTTAGCCAATAACTTCTCCTCATCCACAAAATATTTACGGATAATCCAAGTCTGCAGAATAGTCATGAGGTTTGAAAGCATATAATAATAACTTAAACCGCTGGAAAAATTATTACAGATAAGGAGCATGAAAATAGGCATGAAATAGAGATTCATATATTTCATACTCTTCATCTGAGGATTATTATCCATCTGATCTGCAGTCATTCTTGCATAGAAGAACATAGAAATAGCCATTAGGATAGCTACAAGACTGACATGATCCCCATATAAAGGGATTTTAAATGGCATATCCCATATAGAATCATAAGCACTTAAGTCCTTAATCCATAAGAAACCTTCTTGACGAAGCTCTATTGATGCAGGGAAGAAACGGAACATCGCAAAGAGAATCGGGAACTGCAAGAGCATCGGAAGACACCCCCCAAACATGCTAACCCCGCTCCGCTTGTAGAGATCCATAGTCTCCTGCTGTTTCTTAACGGCATCATCTTGCTTTGGATATTTTGCATTGATTTTCTCTATTTCAGGCTTTAAAACCCTCATCTTGGCAGAAGAGATATAAGATTTAATCGTTAAAGGAGAGACAACTATCTTTATGACAAGTGTCATCAATAAAATGATAATACCGAAATTACCGATAAATCTGCTAAAGAGGTCGAACATAGGGATTATAGCAAACCTATTTATCCAACTTATAAGGGCACCACCTAAAGGGACTATTTTTTCGAATCCGTAACCATAACTTTTTAAAGTTTTAAAATGATTGGGACCATAATAAAACTTAAAAGGAATAGTAACTTCTTCACTTCCACCTGCATACTCCACTTGGGAATTAGCTGTACAATACATTAAATTCCCCGAAGGGTCTCCATTTTCATAAAACTTAAAGGAGAGATCTGAGGAGGAGAAATCTTTCTCGGCTATAAGAATAGCAGAGAAGAACTGCTGTTGGAAAGCAAACCATGAAATACGTGTGGGAAGGGATTTGGTGGCATCCCCCTTACGTAACCCAAGGGTTTCAACCTTATTCTCATTCGGATATTTATATACTACAGTAGAGTAGTTTTTTTCATTATCATACCCTTTTTCAAGACGAGGAACATTTAATAGCCATTGAACACCTAATCTTGGAACATTGCGAGGGATAAATTTATCCATCCCCACAAGTTTAAAATCAAAATCCATTAAATAACTATCGTGATGGAGGGTATATATATGCTCTACATAAGATACTTCGGAAAAATAGAGTCTAAAAGAGGCTGTAGAATCTGTTATAGAGTGTTTTACAAAATTAAAATCAGAAGTGTTTACAGCTTGTGATGTATAAAATTGAATACCGAATCTACTTGAGCTATCTCTTAACAAATAGAGGTCGAGACTATCATAAGTGTAATAATCTTTAATTAGCACTCGATTTGCCTGTGCTCCACGAGTGGTAAACTCGACTTTAATTTTATTATTTTCTATTGTGACAAGTTCAGGGGAAGCTTTATAAGCAGAATCGAGCAATGGATTATCGTAAACATAATTATACTGCTCTTTAGAGGCATATCCACTTCCTGATGCAATCTCTGAAGGAGCCAAGGGTGCTGTTGGATCAGCACCTGATTCTGCTTGTTTAGCAGCAAGTTCCGCAGAATATTCCGCCGCTTTAACCATAGCGATGGAGTCCTGTACCCTTTTAATTTCAGCTTGTTTCTTAAACTCTTTATTGTTATACCAACTAAATCCTAATAAAATGGCACCTATAAGGACAATGGCTAAAACTGTGTTCTTATTCATTATTTAACGGGGGTTAATCTAAAGATTTAATTTTCTCCTCAAGTTCTTGAAGTTCAGCTTTAGCAGCTTCTATCTTCTTATTTAACTCTTTAATTAATGCATCTGCATTTTTTGAACTTGCAAAAAATCCTATATTATTCTCGTATGTAGATATTTCACTCTCTTTCTTACGGAATTTTTGAACTAAACGCTCTCGTTCTGAGCGAACGGAGTTCGTCTCTTTAGAGTAGTAGGAATCTCTTGAGGGTCTTCTCTCTTTTCCGCGCGCACCTGATAAAGCCCCTTTAACATCTGCAAAAACAGCATTTACAGCACTCTGGAACTCTTCTTGAATTATATCTTTCTCTTTGAAAGGGACAAATCCTATCTCTCTCCATCTGCTATTAAACTCCTTCAATGCCTCAATATTCTCCTCCCTACTTGAATGTACGTAGTTTTTAATCTCTGCAATAATAGCACGTTTCTTATTTAGATTATCTACATACTGTTTATCAACTCCACCGAATTGTTTCTCTTTGTTATCAAAGAAGTGATCACATGCAGCTCTAAATCTATTCCAAATCTGGTCTGATTTTTTTCTTGAAACAGGTCCAATCTCTTTCCACTCCTTCTGCAAAGCAATAAGAATATCCGTAGTCTCTTTCCACTCTGTGCTCTCTTTTAGGGCTTCTGCTTTTTCGCAAAGTGCTATTTTCTTCTCTAAATTTATTGTTATTTGATCCTTAAACTGAGAATAATAATCCCTCTTACGATTATAGAACTTATCACAAGCTGCTCTAAAACGGTCATAAACCCTCTGATTCTCTTTTTTGGAGGCAAAACCAATGGTTCTCCACTCTTTTTGGATCTCTTCAAGCTCTTTTGAAGCTGAATTCCATGAACTCGAATCTTTATACTCTTTTTCTGACAATGCTTCAGTTTTCTCGCAAAGAGCAGTTTTGGCTATAAAATTATCCTTCTGCTCATCTTTAATCTTTTCAAAATGACCTTGGTGGAATTTATTTATCTTGGCTGTAGCAGCTTTAAACCTCTCCCATATCACTTCGCGATGTTCTTTCTCTACCGGTCCGAACTCTTTCCACTCTTCATGGAGTTTTTGGAGTTTGTTAAAGGCATTTACTACATTCTCTTCATTTGCGAGAGCCTCTGCCTTTTCGCAAAGTTCAATTTTGGCTTCAAGATTTTTCTTAAAGTCAAGATCCCTTAACTCATTATTAATCTTAACAAAGTCATAGAACAATTCAACATAGTGCTGATATGTATCGTAAAGCTCTTTAACCTTAGCCTGGGGAACAGGACCTGAGTCACGCCACCTGTTTTGTAAAGTTCTAAATTCCGGGAATGTCTTATTAAGATCTTCCTGAGTATTAAGAAGGGCTTTTAAGTCCTCTATAATCTGGAGTTTAACTGCCAAATTATCATCTTTTTTCTTCTCTAATTCCTGGATATAGCGAGTGCGGGAGGTTCTATATTGTGCAAACAGATCCTTAAATCCTCTCTCCAACTCGGCAAATGGATTATTTGAGATTTGAACCTCTTCAGATTCTGAATCATCTGTAATAGATTCAGATGGAACAAAGAAACCTATCGCAATTTTCTCCCTTTTAAGGGCTTTATAAAAAGATGCTTTAATTGCCTCTGCATATTTATACATCTCTTGTTGGTCACCCCTCTCAATCATCTCCTGAAAGACCTGAACAATCTCTTTTAGAGGTTTAGTTGAGAGTTCGGCAATATATTCCTCGTTTAGTACTATCTCGGTTGAAGCTTCAGCTTCAGTCACTTCAGGCACTTGTTCTTCGGTTTTTTTCTCTTCCTTCTCTTCCTCTACTTTCCCAACCATCTTATCCACAGCTTCTGAAACCTTATCTTGGGCTTTATCCACCTTCTCCTGCAATATCTCCACTACCTCTTTTACTCCCTCAATGAGATCCTCTTTCTTCTCTTCCGCCATCTCTTTCACCTCCTCCTTTACATTCTCAACCACCTCTTTAACAGCATCTGCTACCACATCAAGTGACTCGGATGCCTCATGGAGTGCCTCTTTTACTGTTTCTTTTACTGTTTTAACTGTGTCACTTACAGTATCTGTAAGATCGGTCTTAACCGTTTCTACCGCAGCTTCAATGGATTCGACTGCTTTTTTGATCTCTTCGCTCATAGTAACTATGCTGAATTTCTTAATAAATCTGTTATTTAACTTGCAAATATAGGATTAAATTTTTAATAGAACCACAGAATTCACTATTTTTGCAATAATTAGAATAGAGAATATGAGAATAGATATCATCACCGCAGTTCCTGATTTACTTGAATCCCCTCTTAATCACTCCATAATTCGGAGAGCAAAAGAGAAGGGATTGGTGGAAATTAATATCATTAATCTTCATGACTATGGGAAGGGAAATTACAAACAGATAGATGACTACTCCTTTGGAGGTGATGCAGGAATGGTAATCCAAATCGAACCCCTCTATAACGCAATAACCGATCTGACCAAAGAGAGAAAATATGATGAGATTATTTTCACCACACCTGACGGTGAACTTTTCGACCAAAAAATGGCTAACAAACTCTCTTGTGCAGAGAATATTATAATCTTATGTGGTCATTATAAAGGGATTGACCATAGAGTAAGGGAACACCTTATTACTAAAGAGATTTCAATAGGAAATTATGTTCTTAGCGGTGGAGAACTTCCGGCAGCTATTATCTGTGACTCATTAATTCGATTACTCCCGGGGGCACTCTCGGATGGTACTTCTGCCCTTAGCGACTCATTTCAAGATGGACTCCTTGCCCCTCCGATCTATAGTCGTCCTGCCGAATTTAATGGGTGGGAAGTCCCTGAAATTCTCCTCTCCGGAAACACCAAACTAATCCGAGAGTGGCAAGACGAGCAGTCACTTGAGCGGACAAAAGCACTTCGCCCCGAACTCCTTAAAAAGGACTAAAATCCAAAATCGGAGACAGTGGTCTCCTCCTGCTTCTCTTCGAGAGGAGCCTCAGATCTTTTATGTACCAATGAAGGGATAACCACCATTGCTTTATGCTCCGCAGGGCAGACATATTCGCACCCTCCGCACCCGATGCAGATTTCGCGGTTAACAGTTGGGAAGTAGAGTCCATTCTTCCACTCTTTCATAGTTATTGCCTTCGTAGGACAATGTTCGTCGCATGCTCCGCAATCAGTTTTGTCTTGAAATACAATGCAGTTCTTCGCAATAAACCTCACTCTTCCAATTTGAACCCTCTTCTTCTCTTCAATGGAGAGATGCTTGAGAGCCCCCGTAGGGCACACTTGCATACATTTATTACAATCATATCCACAGAAGTGCTTTTCAAATGAGATAACAGGGAGGAAAATCCCCTTCAGACCATACTCTTTGGTGGCAGGTTTTATTATTCCATTAGGACATGCAGTGATGCAGGCATGACATGCAGTACAATGCTCGATAAGGTGCGCAAGTCCCACTCCCCCCGGAGGGACTATTCCAAGGAGCTTAGGCTCTTTATCTTTGATTAATTCTTCCGGGTCACCGGGGATATTGCTCTCAGCACCTTTATTCTTCGTTAATCCTCTTACTGCCAAAACGGTAGCTACTGTTCCTAAAGCCACTATTGCCTCCCTTCTCCCTTTCGATTCAGGGTTGCTGAGATTTTCACCCTCACTACCCGAGGGGTTAATCGCCCCCTTTTTCTTCCATCTATAGACAAATCTTACCCCTCCCCTACTACATACTGTGGTACAATTCAGACATACCACGCATCTCGATTCATCTATTGTCTTATCTTGACAATCAATGCACTGTGATTTACAGTTAGCTGTGCAGAGATTGCATGAAACACAGGCATCACTATTTATTGCAAGTTTGAAAAGAGAAATTCTGGAGAGCCCACCAAGTAAGGTCCCCACAGGGCAGATAGTATTGCAATAGAGTCTTCCACGTAATGCACTCATAACCACCACTATCAAAAAGAAGATAATCGTGAGTATCAATAACCAAAGAGAGGGTGATACTAATGTGCGATGAGATACGGAGGACGGGAACCAATCCCCTAAAATATTGTTTATCCCGACAAATGCCGGATTAAAGAGTTGAGAAACCACCCTTCCGAATGAAGAGTAGGGGTCTAAAAAGAGGAGTGGAGTCGTCAGACCAAAAATAAGTGATATGAAGACAATCAGGGCAATCGAGTACCTTAGAATATTATGGGGCTTTCTATATGGTAGTCTCCTCGCTTTTTTACTCTTAAAAATGGAGGCTACTCTCGAAATCACATCTTGAAATATACCGAGTGGGCAGAGCAGAGAACAGTACACCCTGCCAAAAATAAGTGTTAGAATTATAATAAATAGAAAGATGGTCAGACCTAACGCAGTAAACGATAGAAGTGCAGGGACAATCTGGAAATGGAGGACTTTATAAAAAGGCCCTGTATATTTTGCCAAAAAAGTAAAAGAGAGAGTAATAAGAATCAGAAAAATAAGTGCAATGACTACTCTAATCCATTTTAACCTTTTATACATAACTTAGATTTTTATCCTCTCTATTTTAAGAGCATCGAGGTTCATTGTCCCCACAGCAGCATCCTGAGCCAATTTTATATGAGAGACTTGGTCTATATTCATCTCCCTGAATTGGGTAAAAAACTTAACTGCTGCAGTGTCGGCAGCCACCATATCTGTGGACAAGAAGAGAGCCTTAGCGAGTTGAACATCATCGACAGACTTCCCCTTAGGACCATTCTGGGTCATTATCCTATATGCATCTATGATATTCAGAACAGGAGGTTTGGGGTAGGTAACCGAATCCGCAATACATTGTTGTAAATTATTTTTATGCATAAAACCGCGATCCCATACGATTCCCATATAGTTTTTCATGGCAATAGTCATTTTGGCACCACCATGATTTTTAAGAATCGGAATATTAATCCATGCATCGCAATTTAATATTGCCTCATGAATCTTAGCACTTTTCATCTTAACCCCTTTAGGTAGAGGAACTTCCTTATAATATTTCTCATCATGTGCGAAAGCCATTCTCCCACCGGCTTTCTCGACAGCATCTTTTATTCCGCTATTTTTATAACAAGACTCCCACTCATCACAGGTATGGTCAAATACCACCACCTCGGCTGCACCTGCCTTGAGACAGTCCTTCACTACCGCAGCGACTAGCAACGGGTTTGCGTTAGCAGCAAGTTCAGGGGCTCTATCCCACCCTATATTGGGTTTTACGACCACCTTGTCCCCTTTTTTAACGAAACGAGATATCCCCCCCATTGCCTCAATACCTTTACGGTAAAGTTCTTCAGGTTCTCCACCCATTACAGCAACTAAATCATTAGGAGCTGCCTTACTCCCCTGACCGGGCTTAGAAGAGGCGATTAGAGTCCCTTCTTGAAGTTTTATTGCTCCTACTACTGCCCCTGCCAATGCTGTTTTTAGAAAATTACGCCTTTCCATATCATCTCTGTTTTTTAAATTCGCTCAAAGATATAAAAAAGAGTTTTACATATTACAAAAGGGCGACATAAGTTATTCACTTTTGTCGCCCTCCAATACTAACTACTATTTAATAATCTTAACCAAAAAATTATTCTACTTGGTGGTGGTATTTGCCCCTATGCTCCCTCCACCGCCAACACGTGAAGCCTCATCCATATTCCCTACATTTCTTACCTTACTCTGTTTAACAGTCCCGAATCTATATGTAAATGACACTTTTACCTTCTGATCGTTCATAACTTGATTGAAGTTATAGACGAAGTTATTATCTCCAAACATAGATATTGTATTTTTCTGAGTTCTAAAGAGGTCATTGACATTAATGCTTAGGGTAGCTTTATTGTTGAAAAGTTCCTTTTTAACCCCGGCAAAGAAGGAGATTTGAGAATGAATCTTAAAGTAACCTATCGGAAGACCACTCATATAATACTCCCCTATTTCAAATTTCCAATCTTTTGGAGCAAGGAATGTCAATGTGGTATAGTTATTAATCATAGACCCTTCTGTTTTATAGTTCCCTGCAGTATTACTGTTTACGACATAACTCCCGAAGATATTAGTATTTAAAATCATCCACTTAAATATTGGGAGTTCAGTAATAGAGAGGTTTGCCCCGGCTAACTGTAATTTCCCGAAATTACCCCAAGAGATATTCTTCTCGCCTGTAGTTGCATCGATTATAGGATTCTGCATTATTAAATTATTCTGACTCGAATAGATTAAAGCTAAATTTAAGAACGACTTAAATCCTACTGAAAGAGCAAATTGATTTGAAAAAGCGGGAGTAATATTAGGATTACCTTGTAAAGATGAGGTTGCATCGATATAGAGTCTTTGAGGATTTAACTGAGAATAACTTGGTCTCTCTATTCTCCTTGTATAGGTCATTGAGTATCTCCAATTTTGTGAAGGATTATAACCTACATAGAGAGTAGGAAAGAGATTAGTATAGGGGTCTCTATCAATATCTTGACCTAAGGAGATCCATTTACCACTTGAACGAGTATGTTCGGCTCTTAGTCCCACCTTTGCTACCCATTTAGGTGAAAACATCTTAGATGCAGTGATATAGGCAGCCGCAATCTGTTCGTTATAATCAAAAACAGATGAGAGAGCATCATTTTTTACCCAAACATTATTAATAAAATCTTGTCTGAGGGTGCTATTTGCAGTCGAGGTCATGGCCCATTTAACTCCTGCTTCTAACATACCTGTACCCCAGAAGAGCTGTTGATAATCTGCTTTAAATGAGTAGAGATTAATATATTGTTTACCGTCTGAGGTAAAGAGGTTGGGGTTAGGAAGAGTCACTCCTGTTACCGGATTAATATATCTGTTTTCCTGACTACTCCCATCAAAGAGGTCATAATAGGCATAATCTGCATTGAATGTAATCTCCTGTGCTTTCTGTTCATTAAATATTCGGGTATAATTAATATTTCCCATAATATTATCGAAAGAATTTTTATTATTAATATCACTCTTTTGTCTGATTAGATGGTTACCATTAAGGTAAGTATCAGTAAATGAGTCACCATAACTATAGTTATTATCATTTTTTAAAAGCGTGGAGACTATAACCCCGAAAATATTCTTTTTATTCAAGAAGAAGTCATTGGCTAACTTAACTGAGTGACTCGATTGTTCAAACATATAGTTAGTAGCAGATTTCTGGAGCATGTCACCACCATTATTGAACTTGGTTTCAGAATCAAGGAGGATACCATCTTGAGACATTCTCGGAGTATATGTAAGAACAGTATTGCTCTTATCACTTCTATAACCGAGATTTATTGTTCCGCTTGCATCTTGCAGATATCTGTCGAAGTACATCGCTCCATAACTCCCTGAAAGGGTTCCATTGAGCCCCTTGGCAAAATTCTTTTTTGTTTTTATATTGATTATTCCCCCCCTTCCGGCTGCATCATATTTAGCAGAAGGGTGAGCAATAATCTCAATTTTGTCTATTGTATTGGCATCTGTGGAGAGGAGTAGAGCCTCTAACTCTTTCCCACTCATATATGAGGGACGGCCGTCAATCCAAACTGACACATTACTACCATTAAGCAAGACATTGCCATCTTTATCCACACTTACCCCGGGGGCTTTCCTAAGTAGCTCTATCGCATTGCTCCCATGTGCACTGACGGTTTCGGAGACATTCATTACGAGCTTATCTAACTTCTGCTCTATAACAGGAACCTTTGCGGTAATTTTTCCTGCTTCCAACATCTGACTATCACTCTCTATTTCGATTACTCCGATAGAGGAGTTCTGTTCATTTAAGTCTAAATCCATGATATAAGTCTTATACCCGATAAATGAGACTTTCAGAATATAATTTCCAAAAGGGATATTAGAGATGGTAAAATTACCATTAACATCTGTCGTTGCTCCCCCCAATATGGTGGAATCTTGCTTATGTATAGAGACAGTTGCAAATTCTATTGGGTTTTGATCAGCTTTGTCTCTTACTTGACCTCTGATTTGACTCTGGTTTTTGGCGGCAAATAGGTTAAAAGATGCCATTGCCATTATTATTATGGCGGTAAAAATACTTTTCATAAATTATTTGATACTTTTAATAAATAGACGAAAAAGATCTAAATTAGTTACAGGTTTTTAAGTATTGTTCTCTTAGCTCCGAAAGCTCCCCCATATCTATACCCAACAAATCCATTTTTCGGAATAGTATATTTACCTCTTCTTTTACAAAGATCTCTCTTTGGTAATTTAATATTATCTTTTTGGCTCCGGTGGCAATAAAGTAACCTATCCCTCTTTTGTTATAGATAATATTAAGATTTTGAAGATAATCGTAGGTCCTCATTATGGTGTTTGGATTAACTCCAAGCTCCATACCCAACTCCCTTACAGATGGAATTCTCCCCTCTTCCTCCCACTCACCCGACAGAATGCGTTCACTTAACGTATCAGCTATCTGTAAGTATATCGGTTTGTGTTCGTTGAATTCCATTATTGATATTTTATTGTTTTAAGTCTGAAATAAGAGAGGAGTAATAAAACTACAGGGAGTCCATAAAGATAGAGGTTTAACAATACTTCGCCGAGAGTAGTCAACATCTCCCTATAGGGAATTAAATCCTCTTGTGAAAATATGGAAATTGATTCTTTTCCATCAACAAAAATGGATTGTATCGGAATAACATAGTTAATAAATAGACCTGCAATTATAATTAGCACGAAATTTATTGCAAAAGCCGACAGTATAGTCTTAGCCCCTTTATGTCTTTTGAAAAAGAGATTACCAAATATAAAATAAGAGACAGATAAAGTCGTACCGACTACATAATATATCATCGTTCTATTAAATACAAGCGTTGACAATGAGAACTCTTGGAACCCTTTTCCACCAAATGATATTAAAGTAAGCAGACCATCTAAAGCAGAAAAAAGAAGAATAAAAACTATAGGGGTAACTATAAGGGTGTTAATGAGCATTGAGATAAATTTCTCAAGCGTGGAAGCCGGTGTCATGGCATAAAATATTCCCGAATTATTATTATTTACATCTCCATACAATTTCAATGGAGCCAAATAAATCGCTACTAAAAATAACAACATGAAGAAAGAGGCTCTATCAGAGGGCATCTGTGCATCACCGAACAATAGAACTATTAACCAATAGATTACATAAGCACCAAGTATTGAAAGTATGGATATCCCATATTTTGAATAATACTCTTTAAGCTCCTTTGCTAATATGTTACCGAATCTGTTTATATTGAAAACATTGCTCATATTCATTATTTTTTAAAAAGGTTAGTAATGGTTTTTTTATTGATAAGTACCGCGTTAAATAGGGCTTCTATATTAACTTTACTCTCTTTGTTCTCCTCATTAAGAGTAACTTTCATATACCCACCAAGAGCTGGTTCGCTATAAAGAGCTGTTTCATCCCTCTTTGCATCCAATGAAAAATAGAGTTTTTCGGATATCTCTTCGATAGAGGCGTTAAGTAAAACACCCTCCTTATCTAAAATAATTATAGGGTCAATTAGATTTTCAAGGTCTCTTACCTGATGTGTAGAGATTATAATAGTGGTACCTAAGTCTGCGCTCTCTGCTATTACAGATCTAAGCTGTGCTTTGGAAGGGATATCGAGTCCGTTACTTGGCTCATCGAGAAGTAATAATTTGGTCTTTAGTGAGAGTGCCACAGAGATCATTGCCTTTTTCTGCTGACCATAGGAGAGTTTCGTAAACTTCTCAGCCGGATTCACTTCGAAAGTAGCCATAAGTTTATAAAATCTCTCTAAGTCGAAATTAGGATAAAATACCCCCAAGTTCTTAACGAATAACTCTACCGCGATAGGGTCCCCTTTAAAGTCTTCAGGAACGAAGAAAATTTCTTTAAGAAACTCCGGCTGCCTGGCAAATGGATTAAATCCGTTTACCAAACAATTCCCTTTTTTACTCTTTAATAAACCGGAAAGAATTTTTAGAAGAGTCGTCTTACCTACACCATTTTGTCCGAGTAGTCCATAGATTTTACCCTCTTCGAGAGTTAGCGAAATATCCGTAAACACCTTGTGTCTCGGATAACTAAATTCCAGATTTTCAATCTTTATCATACCTTTTTGTTTTAATTAATTGCGTGTATTAGTACATTGGTACACTGCAAAGGTATGAACATTTTTCATATCTCCAAATTTATTTTAAAATATTTTTAGATTTTTAGATTTTTTGATTTAAAAATAAAAAATCCTCAAAATGAGGGTTAAATTTGGATTATTATCACTAAAAAATATCTTATTGTACGACACACATTACTAAATCCCCTGTACTGAAATGATTTCAGCCTTCTCTTTTTTTCTACCACCTGCAGGAACAACTCTAAAGACCACTTTAGATTTTAATTTAATTTTCGAGTTTAACTTAAATGTGGAGGGTGTTGAGAAATAATAACTTTTACCTCCACTATTAATAAACCCAACTTTACCATTTTCATTGTCATGCAATATACTTTTAACCTCACCTGCTAAGTTCTCTGAAGCACTATTTTTTCCCTCTTCTTGAGTAGTTTTAGCAGGTTTAAGTATAAGACTGTTCCAATATTGTCTTAACTCTTTTATTAAAATAGAGATATCGGATAAGGGTATAAGAGGTTGGGAAAACTCCCGTAATACCTCTATGAGTTTTGAAGGAATCTTCCACTCTTTTTCTTGTCTTAGTAGTTTAGAAAGTTGGAAGTGCTTAAAGGCTAAGTCATTCTTCTCTTGTTTATTAAGAATCCGACCTAACAGAAATAATAAATCTACCTTAAATTCTAATGGTCCTGGTGCCATAATAGACTCAATAGCTATTTTCAAAGCTCCTTCAAACTCCCCCTTTTCAAAGTAGAGTTCTGCCAATTCTTTCTGAATAAACCACTCCTTTTTCTTTTTAAGAATTGATTTAAGTTCTAAAATGGCCTCGTCTATATTTCCAAGGTTTTTCTTAGAAATGGCAATACGCCTTAATAGCCAAATGTCATTGGAATAGTGGAATTTGTCTATTAATTCTAGTGCCTCCTTAGAGACATTAAAACATTCTTCCCATTTTCCAAGTTTCATTAATGCCTTAGTTTTATAAGCATACCAATTTTCAAAATCAGAAGCAAGTTCGGTTTCTTTCTTCTCCCCTCTCTTTTCAGTGACGATATTTGAACACTCTTTTGAAAGAACTTGCGGATCAATCTGTGAACAAAAGTTATCAATCATTTTCCAGTTTGGGGCAGC
>CAYSND010000027.1:0-14232 GCA_964432305.1 uncultured Muribaculaceae bacterium
AAAAATAGCTGATAGTTTTGTGTCAGGTGAGAGGATGGGGGTTCTTTTGAAAAAGAACGGATTGTTATGGGCTAAGATGAATAGGGTGGCTTTAACTTGGATGAATGCATACGACTATAATGGTGACCCTATTACCGAGAGGGCAGGGTATCAGGTAGAGACTAATGCATTATGGTATAATGCTCTTGCATATCTTGTCGATATGGAGACCAAATATGGGAAAGTTACTAAGAATGTAAAGGTTTGGGATGATATAAAGAGGTCTATAGAGGAGAATTTCTTACCAATGTTTTGGATGGAGGAGAAGAAACACCTTGCAGACTATATTGATTCGGAAGGCCCCAGCGGGTTTACAAGACCTAACCAGTTGTTAGCTTGTATATTTAATTATTCTCCTATTTCCGAGGAGGTAAAAGCTCTCATTGTAAACTGTGTAAAGAAAGAACTTCTTACTGTTAGAGGTATAAGGACACTTTCACCCAAGAATCCTCTTTATAAAGGGGTTTATGAGGGGAATCAGCATCAGCGTGATATGGCATATCATCAAGGTTCCACCAGAACATGGCTTTTAGGTTTTTATATAGAGGCTTCGTTAAAACTTTATGGTCACTCTTTTGTTAGAAAAGCAGAAGAGTTAATAGCTGCTTTTGAAGAGGATATAACGATTCATGGTATTGGTTCCATTCCTGAATTATATGATGGAGACCCGCCACATAATCCGCACGGGGCGATATCTCATGCAGTTGCTACTGCGGAGTTAATTAGGGCAAAATTCTTAATTTCAAATACAAAAGAGGAGGTATAAGATGAGAGTGCTTATGTTCGGCTGGGAGTTTCCCCCACATATCTCAGGGGGTTTAGGTACTGCCTGTTACGGTTTAGTAAAAGGACTTGTAAAACACGATGTAGAGGTGTTATTTGTTATGCCATCCGCCTCCGGTGATGAAGATGGGTCGGCTGCGCAAATTATTAACGCCAGCGATGTTGAGTTTAGAGATCTAACCAATAATCCAAAGGAGTTTCTATCTAAAGTAGATTTTCTACGTATAGGTTCCAATATGGTTCCATACGTCGATCCAGTTCACTTTTCGGAGCTTGTTTCCAAGGAACAGAAGGGGCAGATTAATGACTTAAAAGTAACAGTCGGTTCTAAATATAAATTTTCCGGTAAATACGGAGCGAACCTAATGGAAGAGGTAGCTCGTTATGCAATGATCGGAGGTACAATAGCTATGCAACATCAGTTTGATGTTATACATGCTCACGATTGGCTTACTTATCTTGCTGGGATAGCTGCTAAAAGGCTTACTGGTAAACCTTTAGTTATTCATGTTCACGCAACTGAATTTGACCGTTCGGGCGAGAATGTTAATCAAGAGGTGTTTAATTTGGAGAAGATGGGGATGGAGGCAGCAGATAGAGTTATCACTGTAAGCAATCTAACCAAAAATATTGTAGTTAATAAGTATGGCATAAATCCCGACAAAGTCTTCACTGTTCATAATGCAGTCGATTTTCAAGGACGTGATGAGATGGAAGTCGAGAGAGGGGTCCCTGAAAAAGTGGTTACTTTCCTCGGTAGAATTACCTTCCAAAAAGGACCGGAGTATTTTATTGAGGCAGCCAACAAAGTCTTAAAGAGGTATTCCAATGTAAGATTTGTAATGGCAGGGAGTGGTGATTTACTTAATCGTTCTATTCGAAGAGCAGCGAAATTGGGGATAGCAAATAAATTCCATTTCACAGGATTTCTGAGAGGGGCGGATGTGCAGAAAATGTTTGCCTTTTCGGATGTATATGTGATGCCTTCTGTATCAGAGCCTTTCGGAATATCTCCCCTTGAGGCAATGAGATCTAAGGTCCCTACAATTATTTCTAAGCAGTCAGGAGTGGCAGAAGTCCTTAAACATTCGATTAAAGTCGATTTTTGGGATATAGATGCTATGGCAGATGCTATATATGGACTCCTTGCGTACCCTGCTCTTTCAGAAATGGCATCAAAAAGTGGTTTAGGAGAGGTAAATGCACTCAAATGGGATAATGCGGCATTTAAAGTTAAAGAAGTTTACTCATCAACACTGTAGAATTATGAAGACAATTTGCTTTTATTTCCAAGTACATCAACCAGACAGGTTGAGGACATATCGTTTTTTCGACATAGGGAACGATTCTTATTATTATGATGATTTCTCTAACAGAACGATCTTAAAGAGAGTTGCTGAGAGGTCTTATCTTCCTATGAACCAATTGTTGTTGGAGCTTATAGAAAAACATAAGAAATCATTTAAAGTAGCCTTTTCTATTTCAGGTGTTGCTTTAGAACAGTTTAAAAAATATTCACCTGAAGTAATAGAGAGTTTTAAAAAATTAGCTGATACCGGGTGCGTGGAGTTTCTTGCTGAAACCTACTCCCATTCTTTGGCATCGCTTGTTTCTCCTGCTGAATTTAAGACTCAGGTGGAGAGGCACTCAGCTCTTATAAAGGAACTTTTTGGTCAGAAACCAAAGTGCTTTAGAAATACCGAGTTGATTTATTCGGACTCCATCGGGGATATGGTAGCTAAAATGGGCTATAAAGTTATGCTCACAGAAGGGGCTAAACACGTACTCGGATGGAAGAGTCCTAACTACCTATATGCTAATGCTATAAATCCTAAATTAAAGTTACTTTTAAGGAATTTCTCTTTGAGTGATGACATAGCTTTTAGGTTTTCTGACAAGTCTTGGTCAAATTGGCCCCTAAATTGCGACAAATATGTAAAGTGGCTTGTTGAAGCCATTAAACAGGACGATATTATCAATTTATTTATGGATTACGAGACTTTTGGAGAGCATCAAAAACGGAATACGGGGATATTTGATTTTATGAAATATCTTCCTGATGCAATACTTTCTCGTACTGATTTTGAATTTTGTACCCCTTCTGAGGCAGCTAAGAAGCACCAGCCAGTGGCTCCGTTGAATGTTCCTTACCCTATATCTTGGGCAGATGAGGAGAGAGATACCACAGCATGGCTTGGAAACGAGTTACAGAATGAGGCATTTAGCAAACTCTATTCAATAAGAGATAGAGTTTTAGCAGCAGATGATGCGAAGATATTACAGGACTTTACTAGGCTTCAAGAGAGTGATCATTTCTACTATATGTGTACGAAATTCTTCTCAGATGGAGCAGTTCATAATTATTTTAATCCTTATGACACTCCTTATGAGGCCTTTATCAACTACATGAATATTCTCAGCGACCTTATGTTAAGGGTCGATGGGAAACTAAAACAATAGATATATTAATTCACACTATTTTTTATGAGACAAGGAAAAGTTATTATGCCCGACTATTTGTTCGAGGTAAGCTGGGAGGTTTGTAACAAAGTAGGGGGCATACACACAGTTATTGCAACCAAATCACTTAACTTAGCTAAAGAATTAAAAAAGAATCACATTTTAATAGGACCTGATGTCTGGATGGACACAGAGCAGAATCCTGAATTTATAGAAGATCCACTTCTATATAAATCTTGGAGAAGTGCAGCGGTAGATGAAGGGCTTAGGATAAGAGTGGGGAGATGGAATGTTGCGGGAAAGCCTATAGCCATGTTAGTTGATTTTACCCCTTTTATCTCCAAAAAAGATGAAATACTCACCCATTTTTGGAAAGAGTACTCACTTGACTCCCTAAGTGGACAATGGGATTATGTTGAATCAGTGCTTTTTGGATATGTTTCCGGAAAAGTTATCGAGAGCTTTGTAAAATACAATTTAACCCCACACCATAAAATAGTTGCCCAATTCCATGAGTGGATGACAGGTGCAGGTCTATTGTATTTAAAGGAGAGAAATCTCCCGATTGCTACCGTATTCACGACACACGCCACTGTGGTAGGAAGGTGCCTTGCTTGCAATAATATTGCATTGTACGATACTTTAAAATTTATCAATGCAGATGAGAGGGCAAGAGAATTCAATGTTACTGCAAGACACTCTTTGGAAAAGTGCTCTGCCGTGAATTGTGATGTTTTTACCACCGTGTCTGAAATCACAGCTCAAGAGTGTGCGCAGTTCCTGGGTAGGGAAGTAGATATTGTTACTCCTAATGGGTTTGAAAATAGTTTCACTCCACAGGAGGAGGAGTTTGCAAGTTTCGAAGAGAGAGCAAGAGCTTGTCTTATCGAAAAAGCCTCTCTTATGACAGGAGAGACCTTTGAAAACCCAATACTTGTTGGGATTAGTGGACGATATGAGTATAAAAATAAAGGGATAGATGTCTTTATCGAGGCATTGCACCGCATTAGCGAGAGCAACTATAGCGGAAGAACAATAATTGCTTTTATTATGGTTCCTTCAGGGCACAATGGTCCTAATAGGGAGCTACTTGCTAAAATGACAAATAACTCAAACTACACTACAAACGTTTCTCACTATCTCTATGAGCCTGAGACAGATCAAGTGTTGAAAAAACTCAAAGAGCATAATCTCAAGAACTCTGTCGGAGATAAAGTAAAAGTTCTCTTTGTACCCTCATACTTAAATGGGTCAGATGGGGTTTTTAATATGACTTACTACGACTTGTTGGTGGGCTTTGATCTCACAGTATTCCCCTCATACTATGAGCCATGGGGATATACTCCGCTTGAAAGTTTAGCATTCAAGGTTCCTACCGTTACCACTTCCCTTGCAGGTTTTGGTGTATGGGTGGAGAGTAATTATACAAAAAAACATCCCGGTATAGATGTTATACATAGAAATGATGTTAATTATGACTCTGTCGTAGGTGGTGTGGTTTCCAAAATTCTGGAAATAGCCTCATTAAGTAATAGAGACAGAGCAATATATAAGGAAAATGCAAAAGATGTCTCCTCTATTGCCCTCTGGAGCAACAATATAATCTATTATAAGAAGGCGTACTCATTGGCCATTAATAAACTTATTGAAGAGAAAGGGGAGTATCCCCAATTTAGAGACGACATGCCCACTCAGTACCAAAAGATAGAGATTAATAGACCTTCATGGAGCAGGGTGCTTGTTACCAAGCAGATACCTGAGAGACTTATGCACTTGGACACCCTATCTAAAAATTTATGGTGGTGTTGGAATCAACAGGCAATAGATCTTTTTGAAGGGATTGAGCCCGAACTTTGGAAGGCTGTATATCATAATCCTATTGCCCTTCTCGATATGCTTTCATTAAAGAAGTACCAAGATTTAGAGAAGAATGAGGAGTTTATAGAGAAACTTGATAAGGTTTATGAAGATTTCTCAGAATATATGGAGGAGAAATCTAAGAAAACCTCCCCTTCGATAGCCTATTTCAGTATGGAGTATGGACTTGACACCTCCCTTAAAATCTATTCCGGAGGACTTGGTATATTGGCCGGAGACTACCTTAAAGAGTCGAGCGATATGTTGGTTAATATGACAGGGGTAGGTCTTCTGTATAGATATGGTTATTTTACGCAGCAGCTTAGTGCTCAGGGGGACCAGGAGGCTAAATATGATGCTCAAGACTTTCTAAAGATACCTGCTACCCCTATTAGGGATAGTGAAGATAAGTGGGTAACCATCTCAATAGCCCTTCCGGGAAGAAATATGTATGCTCGTCTCTGGAGAGTTGATGTCGGAAGGACCGAGCTAATTTTATTGGATACCGATTTTGAAGATAATCTCCCTGAAGACCGCCAGGTAACTCACCATCTATATGGAGGGGACTGGGAAAACAGGCTTAAACAGGAGCTTCTTTTAGGGATAGGGGGAATCCGTGCCTTGAGAGCATTAGGGGTACATGCAGATGTATATCACTGTAATGAGGGTCACGCAGCTTTTATCGGCTTAGAGAGGTTAAGGGAGTATGTTACCACAGATAGTCTCTCTTTTGGGGAAGCAATCGAATTAGTAAGAGCCTCTTCGCTCTTTACTACCCATACACCTGTTCCTGCAGGACACGATTCTTTTACAGAAGATTTATTGAGGACATATATTTCCCATTACCCTGCCCGTCTTAAAATAGACTGGGAGACAATGATGGCACTTGGAAAGATTAATGTAAATGATCGTAACGAAAAGTTCTCAATGAGTAACTTGGCTTCAAATCTTTCTCAGGAAGTTAACGGAGTAAGTTGGTTACATGGTAAGGTAAGTCAGGAGGTACTTTCAGGGTTATGGCCCGGATATCTACCTGAAGAGTTACATGTAGGGTATGTTACCAATGGGGTACACTACCCCACTTGGACTGCCCCTGAATGGAAGGTTATTCACTCTAAAGTGTTTGGTGAAAAATTCAAGACTCACCATTATAACAAAGAGTGTTTCCAAGGGATTCATAAGGTAGAAGATAAGGAGATATGGCAGACACGTAAAGATCTAAGGAAGAAATTAATAGAGATGGTGGACTTACGTCTTTCTGATCCTGTGGCAGCCAGCTATTACTCTCCACGCCAAATAGTGAAAATAAAAGAGACCTTAAACGAGAATGTTCTAACAATAGGGTTTGCACGTAGATTTGCCACATATAAGAGGGCGCACCTTCTTTTTAGAGATATAGAGAGGCTCGACCGTATTGTAAATGACCCTGAGCGGCCTGTTCAGTTCCTTTATGCAGGTAAGGCACATCCTGCTGATAAAGCGGGTCAGGACTTAATTAAACGTATAGTAGAGATCTCTAAAATGCCTCAGTTCTTAGGCAAAATAGTATTTGTTCCTAACTACGATATTAATATAGCCAAATTCCTAGTTCAGGGTGTGGATGTCTGGATGAACACCCCTACAAGACCTTTAGAGGCTTCGGGAACCTCCGGAGAGAAGGCAGTTATGAATGGAGTTATGCACTTCTCTGTACTAGACGGATGGTGGGTTGAAGGGTATAAAGAGGGAGCAGGATGGGCATTACAGATGGAGAAGACTTACGATAATCAAGATTTCCAAGATGAACTCGATGCGGCTACTATATATAATATAATTGAGAATGAGATAGCCCCTACCTTCTATAACACAGATAAGAACGGTTTACCAAAGGCTTGGATAAAGATTATTAAGAATACAGTAGCTCAGGTGGCTTGTGACTTTACTACCAATAGAATGATGACCGATTATATTGAGAAGTATTATGAGCCTCTCTATAAACGTTCAAAAACAATGCTTGCAGATGATTACGACTTGGCTAAGGAGTTGGCTTTCTGGAAGAAGAAGATGCGCAGAGATTGGGCAGCCATAGAGGTTCTTTCATTCCTTAAACCGAGTGATTCCCAAGAGCAGCTTTTACTTGGTAAAGAGACTCTCTCTCAGATACAACTCTCTTTGGGAGATATAGATCCGGAGGATATTGGACTTGAACTAGTCTATGCGCAGCAGGATGTAAGAGGAAAATATCATGTTTCAGAGACCTATCCTTTTGAATTTAAGGATATTAAAGACGGTGTAGCTACTTACACCAGTAGTGTTATTCCTAACATTACCGGAGTTTATCAAGTAGCCGGAAGGATGTATGCAAAGAATAAACTATTGCCTCATCGTCAGGATTTCGAACTCGTAAGATGGTTATAGCAGCTACCGGTTTTTTTGATGGTGTACATTTAGGTCACAGGGCAATAATTGAACAGTTATGCTCTGTGGCTCGTGCCCAGAACAAAAAGAGCGCAGTAGTTACTTTTTGGCCCCACCCTCGTGCTATTCTTCAACAAGACGCCTTTGCTTTAAGGCTTCTTAATTCGTTAGATGAAAAGAGGGAGATTCTAAAATCCCTCGGAGTGGATGAGATATTTGTTCTCCCTTTTTGCAAGGAGTTTAGCAAACTTACATCTAAAGAATTTTTGCAGCAATATTTGATAGAGAAGTATGAGGTTTCAGGATTAGTAATCGGGTATGATCATAAGTTAGGTCAAGATGTCTCTCAGACTCAAGAAGAGTTAATAGGTGTTGCAAACAGTCTTGGGATAGAAACTTTTATAATTAAAGAGATATTCCTTGGTGACAGGAGTATTAGCTCCACTAAAATTCGCAACACTATTCTTGAGGGGGGAGTACTCGAAGCCTCCAAGGTGCTTGGGTACTTTTACTCTTTAAAAGGGGTTGTGGTACAGGGAAATAAACTTGGAAGAACAATGGGTTATCCAACTGCCAATATGCAGCTCTATGAGCCTCTGAAACTCCTTCCGGGAAACGGAGTCTATTGTGTAGATGTCGAGGTCTTAGGAGAGCATTATAAGGGGATTTGTAATGTGGGGAATAGACCTACTGTGGGAGCTAATAACTCAAAGAGTGTTGAAACACATATTCTCGACTTTGATGAGGATATCTATGGACTTGATATAAAAATAGAGTTTATTGAGAAAATAAGGGATGAGAAGAAATTTGAATCTATCAATGCGTTGAAAGATCAAATTAATCTTGATGAGGAGTTTGCTCGAAATCGAATTTTTTAGTTATTTTTGTCAAAATATATTCTTAAATGGAAGATTGGGTAGCGATAGTCATAACAGTAGCCTTTATGGTTTTGGGTGGTATTGTCAATGCCAAGAAGGAGAAAGCCAAAAAAGCTGAAAGAGCTGCTCGTGCTGCAAGTGCTGAAGATGAATTTAGGGAATTTGAAGAGAACTATGAGGAGGAAGGGAAAGAGGAGGAAGAGGAGGATGATTCTCTGCAAGAGATGTGGAGAAAAGTGTTAAGACCTGAGAATACCCCCGAAGTGGTGCATAATGAAGAGCGCAAGTCTGAGCCAAATATAGAGGAAGATTACTCTTTTTATCACCATGAAACTCCTGAAACTCCCCTTCCTACCCCAATTACTCCCATTCTTGCTACCCAAACAGTATCACCGCTCTCCTCTATTGCTGTCGTTGAGACACCGGAATTGGATTTGAAGGAGGAGAAAAAAGAGCGAAAAGGATTGAAGAGGGAGGAGATGGACCTTAGAAAAATGATAATCTACTCTGAGCTTTTGAAACCAAAATTTCGCGATTTTTGAATTTAATTTAATTTTATTAACTTTGCATTTGTCAAAGGGTCTCGTGAATGCGAGATTCTTTTTTAATTATAATATTTATGTCAGAAATACATCATGTAACCTCTGAAGGGTTAGAAAAACTAAAGGGTGATTTGGCTGCTCTAATTAGCCAACGTCCCGTTATATCGAGACAGATAGCTGAGGCGAGGGATAAAGGTGATCTCTCTGAGAATGCTGAATATGATGCAGCTAAGGAGGCTCAGGGACTTTTGGAATTAAAAATTTCCAAACTTGAAAATCTTATTGCCAACGCCCGCATCATCGATGAGAGTCGAATCAATACCGAACAAATCCAGATTCTTAATAGAGTAAAGCTAAAGAATCTACATAATAACACTGTAGTTGAATATACTTTAGTAGGGGAGAGTGAAGCGAATTTCCGTGAAGGGAAACTTGCTGCTGCTACTCCTATTGGTAAAGCCTTAATAGGAAGGAGAAAAGGAGATTTGGTGGACGTAGTAGTTCCCTCCGGAGTCCTTAAATTTGAAGTACTTGAAATTTCAATATAAATCATTATGCCTTCTATCTTTACAAGAATCATCAACAGAGAAATACCATCATATAAGGTAGCAGAGAATGAAAAATTTTATGCATTTCTCGATATTAATCCTCTAAAAGAGGGGCATACCTTAGTTGTTCCTAAAAAAGAGGTTGACTATATTTTCGATTTGGACGACGAACTCTATAAAGAACTTATGCTCTTCTCAAAACGCGTTTCACAAGCACTTTATAAGACCATACCTTGTAAGAGAGTAGCTATGGCTGTCCTCGGTATGGAGGTTCCTCATGCTCACGTACATCTTGTACCAATGCAGAGTGAGGGGGATCTCGATTTTAGAAAGGAAAAATTAAAATTAACTCCTGAGCGTTTCGCGGAAATAGCCTCGTCCATCTCTACAACATTCCAAAATCAATAATGACTTTAACTCTATATGAAAAAATTATTTCTCTCCACACTTGTAATGCTCTCTCTCATGGCTTGTACAAGTAATAGGGCAAAGATAGATGTAACTATTGCAGGAGCAAAAGATACCTGTGATGTTATATTATATAAGCTTGCTCTAAACCAAATGACACCTGTAGATACTTTCAAAGTGGTATCAGGACATTTTAAGCAAAAATTAGAGGTTAAAAAAGGGGACCCTGATTTTAATTATCTCTTCTTGGATGGGGTAAAAATTGCCTCATTTGTCCCCTCCCCAGGTGAAAAGATAGAGATTAAAACTGACATTAGCGGTAAAGATATCTCTATTACAGGCTCCGAAGAGTCTATAAAGTTTCTTGAAATAGAGCAACAATATAGTGGGGTATTTAATAGATTTAGTGCCCTCATAACCGAATTGGAGGATGCAAGGTCAAACAATGATAAAATAGAAGAGAAAAGAATACAGACGGAGTTAGGCGGAGTATATGTTAAACAAAAACAGGATGTTATCCGTCAACTTTATAAAACCCCTAAGTCTATCACCTCTATAGTTCTCCTTTATCAAAGGATAAGTGATGAACTCCCTATTTTTGCAGATGCGAGGGATGTTTTGATTTTTAAAATGGTTTATGACTCTTTACAGCCACTATACCCTAACTCATTATATGTCCGCTCTTTAGCAGATGATATAACCAAGAGGGAGAATATTTGGGGATTAAATAATAAAATAAACGAGGCAATGGTATCAGGATATCCTGACATCTCTCTCCCTGACCAAAACTCAGTAGTTAGAACTATTAGCGATTATGAGGGGAAAGTCATATTGGTCTCATTTTGGAGTATTACACAGGCAGAGCATAAGATGTTTAACCTCGAATTAAAGAAGTTATATCAAAAATATCATTCAAGGGGGTTTGAGATATATCAAATCTCATTTGATGCCGATAAGACTGCATGGGCAAGAAATATCAAGGATCAAGACCTCCCTTGGGTCTCTGTTCATGATGCTCTTGGTGCCTCATCCCAATATCTATCACTGTATAACATTACCTCTTTACCCTCTATCTATATTATAGACAAAGAGGGGAGCTTGGTTCCCGAAAAAGAGCTATTTGATATAGTAAAACTTGATGCGCTAATAGGGAAGTTGGTCAGATAAGGGATTTTTTGCTTATACCGGCAACAAATTCTTTCAGATAGAAGGGTTCGAAGTAGGCTTTATCTTCGAACTCTTTTTTTATCAGGGAGTTAAATGCAGGAGTTATCATTCCGCTGACATCGGGGTAGGTATTTATAAATGTCGAGCGAGCAGCTCTCTCTGCAGGGAGTATCTCCTTAAACTTATTTACCCCATCTCCGATAAATAAGATATGTGGGTAGTCGTTAAATTCGGTGTTAAAAGAGTTTTCCTCGAGAATAATAGGGGTTATCTCAGAGATACGCTCTCCCAAATGATTATATTTAGCACCATAGACCTCCATCCTTCTGGCATCTATCATTGGCAATATTAAAGAGTCATTCGGTACCCCTTCCTCTACCCCCATCATAGCAAGTATATCGAGCGTGCAAACTGAAATTAACGGGATATTGGCACCAAAGCAGATCCCTTTAGCTAAGGAGACCCCTACCCTTAATCCGGTATAGGAACCTGGTCCACTACTAACTGCTACTGCCTCACACTCTTCAATAGTTATTCCACTCTCTTTTAAGAGATCAACTATAAAAGGGGCAATCATCTTAGCATGGGCTTTAAGCTCGGAGGTCTCTCTAAAAGAGATAATCTCCCCCTGCGAAGCGAGAGCCACTGAACATTTTTGAGTGCTGCTTTCGATTAGAAGAAGATTACTTTTCATCTTTTAAACCCTTCTCTTTCTTCTCTTTTTTGGTGTCAATGGTGATAGTAGAGTTTTTAGTAAGAGTTTTACTAACTGCGTTGTATGGGCCGGTTACTATCTTAGAGTCTACTGAAAGTCCCTCTAAAACCTCGATTTTATTCATATCCTGAATCCCGGTCTTGATTACTGTAGCCTTTACTTTCTTAGGGTTTTCAGGATCGACCACGAATACGTACTCTGTTACCCCATCATCCACTTTAGTAGTATCAGCTGCAAGCCCTTTTCTGGTGGTAATACTCTGAATAGGGATGGTTAAGATATTATCTCTTTTAGAGGTCTGAATCTGAACTGAAGCTGACATTCCTGGTCTAAAAGGGATTAAATTCTCCTTTAAGAGGTCATTGTATGACTCCGGAAGGAGGTATATTTTAACTTCAAAGTTTGTTATTTGGTCAACAGAAGCAGTAGTATTTTTAGAGGAGTTTGCTATTTGTGTAACCACTCCTGTAAATTTTCTTCCGGGGTATGCATCTATACTTATCTCAGCAGTGTCTAACTGTTTAAGCCTGATTATATCATTCTCATTAACATCTACCAGAACCTGCATCTTATCGAAGTCTGCTATTCTTAACATTTCAGTCCCTGCCATTTGGGAAGTCCCTACCACTCTCTCCCCCTTTTCCACACTAAGTTTTGAAATAATCCCATCCATGGGGGCATATATAGTAGTCTTAATAAGATTCTCCTCAGCCTCTTTAAGAGATGCCTGAGCAGATTGGACATTATACTCGGCAGATTTCAACTGTTCTTTGGCTACCTCATACTGTGAGTGTGCAGTTTCATATTCAGCTTTAGAGATGGCTTTTTCTTCATAAAGCTTTTTATTTCTGTTATAACTAAGCTCTACCTGTTTAAGCTGTGCCTCTTGCTGAAGATATTGTGCTTTAATAGCATTTAGTGATGCTATAGCGCGTTCCTTCATGGAGATATATGTATCCTGCTTTATTTTAATAATTAAATCCCCTTTTTTAATAACATTCCCCTCCTGAAAATTCAATTCAATTATCTCCCCTGAGACATCAGGAGAGATTTTCACCTCCGTAACAGGCTGAATTTTTCCATTTGCAGGGATGGTTTCGGTAATAGATGAAAGTTCAGGTGTCCCTACTGTAACTTTAATACCGGAAGGTCCTTTAGCCTTGCTATAAACAACAAGCCCTATTATAAGGAGGAGAGAGAAAATTATAATCCACTTGCCTATTGATTTCTTCTTTTTAGTCTTTGCCATAATTTATAGTGATATTGGTATGCCTTTGTAAAAGTCAATTATTTTTAGTTGAAAGATAAACTGATATTTAGATTGATAAAAGTCAGATTGGGCTTTGTATAGATTTGTTTTAGCAACAGTATAATCAGTCCCATTTAATGTCCCTACATCGAACTTCTGTTCCACATATCTAAAAGACTCCTGCATAGCTTTAAGGTTCTCTTTAGATGCTAAGTATTTCTGGTAATATCCCATAGCATCAGTGACAGCTTGTTGAACCTCTTTATATAGAGTTTGATGTCTGTTTTTTAACTCTAACTCTGAGTTCCTAACAGCAAGTTTGGCATTTCTAACATTTATAGTCCTCGATAATTGATTGAAAATGGGAATACTGAGAGACAAACTTACCGAAGGGTTTCGATTCTCATTAAACTGATCAAAAAATTTCTTATTCTGCAAAGAGCTAAAATAAGTGCCATACCCTGCTGATAATGATATAGTGGGGTAGAGGCGTCCTTTAGCTACTGAGAGCTGGTATTGACTCTTTTGAAGAGCTAACTCTGCCCCTTTTATCTGCGGTAACTCCATGGAGAGCTGAAATAAGTTCTCAATGTTTTCGAAAGAGGGGGAGATTCCGTCTATGTTGAAGTCGGGAGCATAAATATCAAAATGGTTATCAAATCCCAAATCGAGAATTTGCATTAGAGAGAGCAGATTGTTTTTAAGTTGATTGGTAGCGTTTACAAGCTGAACTCTTTCAGCCGCAAGCTGAGACTCCATTTCGAGTAGTGTGCTATATGCCTGACTCCCTGCCTCTACGAGTTTAGAGGTTCTCTCTTTTTGCTCTGAAATACTCTTAAAGTTCTCTTCTGTGGTTTTGAGGAGTTCTTTTGAGAGTAAGACTTGAAGGAAAGCTCTAGTTATCGATATTGAGATATCGTTCCTTAGTTTTTCAACATCTTTTTTAGATATTTCGAGGGCAGTTTGATTACTCTTAATGGTATTTATCTTAGATAATCCCTCAAAAAGGGTAACAGAGGCTCCCACATTTGCGCTTGTGGACTGTGAAAGCTGATTTTGGACTATCTGTAGGTCATTAATATTAACCGACCTTCCCCAGTTCATACTATGTCCGACTGAGCCGCTAAAACTTGGAATATAATCAAGTTTTGACTGTAGGAGGGTGTTTTCACTCTGCTCTACCATTATC
>CAYSND010000028.1:0-13873 GCA_964432305.1 uncultured Muribaculaceae bacterium
ACCATAATATTAATTAGTGTGGGACTTAACTATCATCTCTTTTAATGAAAAAACTTTCGGTAAACATAGGGAATGTCTGTATGGGGGGAGGCTCTCCTATTGTTATTCAGACTATGTGTAACTGCGATACTAATGATATTGAAAAGGCTCTTTTGCAGTGCAGAGAGATGCATGACGCAGGAGCAGAGTTGGTACGACTTACCACACAGGGGTTAAAAGAGGTTGAGTCTCTTAAAGTTATAAAAAAGATGCTCCGAAGTGAGGGAATTGAAATACCTCTTGTTGCAGATGTTCACTTCTCCTCTGAGGTGGCACTTGCTGCAGCCAAGGTGGCAGATAAGGTGAGGATAAACCCAGGAAACTTTGCAAAGGAACACTCAGTTGCCATGAGTCAGTTTAGAAAACTAATTGCTCTTTGCAAAGAGTATGGTACTGCAATTAGAATCGGAGTAAATCATGGCTCCTTAGGAGAGAGGATTACTGAGCTTTATGGCAATACCCCTCAAGGGATGGTGGAAGCTATTAAAGAGTGGGTGGAGCTCTGCATCGAGGAGGAATTTTACTCCGTTGTACTCTCCCTAAAGGCAAGTAACACGGTGGTAATGATTGAGGCGTATAGGAAACTATATGAATGGATGCAAGTACGGGGAATCATTTTCCCGCTTCATCTTGGGGTTACTGAGGCAGGGAACGGAGATATGGGAAGGATTAAATCTGCTGTGGGAATAGGTACCCTTCTTTCTGAGGGGATTGGAGATACTATAAGGGTATCACTAACTGAAAATCCTCTGAATGAACTCCCCGTGGCAAGGATTATAGCAGATATTTACGATAAAAAAAAGCTAACAAAGAGAAGAGATAACCATTTCGACTATAACTGTAGTGGGTGGGAGGAGTTTATAGTTACAGCCTCTTGTGAGATAGGTCCGCTACTTATAGATAGAAAGATTGATGATTTTACCATAACATGTCGCTGCTTTGGAGAGGAGGTAGAAAAAGTGAGATTGGAGAATTTTAAACTCGATCTTCTTCAAGCTTCAAGACGCCTCTTTTCAAAATGTGAGTATGTGGCTTGTCCGGGGTGCGGAAGGACGCTTTATAATATAGAGGAGGTTTTTGAAGAGGTTAAAAAGAGGACCTCACACCTTAAAGGGTTATCTATAGCTGTAATGGGGTGTATTGTTAATGGACCGGGCGAGATGGCAGATGCAGATTATGGCTATATCGGGGAAGGTAGAGGAAAAGTCTCCATATATCGTGGTAAAGAGGCTCTTCTAAGGGGTGTTCCTGAAGAAAAAGCGATAGATGCTCTCCTGAAAATTATTGAGCAAGATCAGACTTTTTCGCAGTAGAGTCGTCCCCCTTCAAAACGCATTATTTTTATCTTATCTCCCTTATTGGCGGAGCCGTATTCCATCATTGCTTCATACCACTTTCCCTCGATTTCGATTTTACCGGAAGGGTTCATATCTGTGGAGGCAAGGACCTCAAGTCCCACAAATGTGGAGATAGAGGAGGTCTCTACACCTACCCACCCCTCTTTCTCATTGAGTTCCGTCTTTAAGGCGATAAAAGAGAAGGATTTTTTAGGGTATAGCTTGGATGCACCCCAAATGGAGAGTACCAAACCCGCTGTTAGGGAGATTAGCACCATGGCAAGTGCTTTTAGCACCGGGAGTGCATTAAAGGAGCCTTCAAAATAGAGTACATCATTGTTTACCAAGGCAAAAACTAAAGATGTTACAATGAGTATAATCCCCGAAACTCCTGCAACACCGAATCCCGGGAAGAGAAAAATCTCCAAGACTAAGAGTATAACCCCTACCACGAAGAGTACTATTTCCCAGTTAAGGGCAAGCCCATAGAGGTAGAGGGGAACAAAATACAATAGTGCCCCTAAGATAGCTATCCCAAGTGCTAAACCTATTCCTGGGGATTGTAATTCAAAATAGATCCCTCCGATAATCATCATAATGAGAATACCCTGAATCAAAGGAGAGAGGAAAAAGAGGATTATTTTCTCTATAACACTAAGTGTCTGTTCTTTAATAACAGGTTCCTCTATTGAGAGATGTGAAACCACTTCGTCAATGGTCTCTGCCTTTCCTTCGCAGAAATGATTAGCAATAGCCTCTTCTTGAGTGAAACTCAGAACATTGGCAGTATCGACCATCTGCTGGGCGATTTTAGGGTCTCGACGCCAAACCTCTCTCTCTACCCCATTTTCTATTATTATCTTCTTTCCGTGAGCTTCTGCTGTTGAACGCATCATCCCACGCATAAAAGATTGGAATTTATCGGGCATAACCTCACCATTTTGATTTACTACGGTAGCAGCTCCTATTGAGCTTCCGCTCCGCATATAAATAGAGTCACAGGCAATCGATATAAGGGCACCGGCAGAGGCAGCTTGAACATTTATAAAGGCTATAGTGGGTATTTTTGTCTGAAGAATTGCCGTTCTGATGCTATCTGCTGCATCTACTGCTCCTCCATAAGTATTAATATCGAATAAGATATATTTAGCCCCTTCATTCTCTGCATTTCGGATGCCGAGGTTAACTTTTCTCATGGCAGCTTTATCTATATCCTGCTTTAAGCTGATAAGAAAAACTAAATCCCCTTTTTTTAAGGAGTCCGAAACCTGGGCGCTTAAAGTAGTAAGAGGGAGAAGAAATAGTATAGAAAAAATAAATCGTCTCATAATTCTTTTAAATTTCGCTTAAAGATATGGCAATTTTTGATATTTTTGTCTAATTATTAACTAAAACATACATCTTTATGAAACGATTCCTTATCCCATTAGTGATCCTTTTATCTGTTTTTACGCTAAAAGCCCAAATTAATATTCCATATAATCCGGAAGATGAGTCTTATGCACAGAGTTGTACCTCCATTATGGTTGGTAAAAAAGCATCTACTGACGGCTCTGTAATGACAGCCCACTCCTGTGATGCAAATTACCGTACTTGGGTAAATATAGAGCCAAGAAAAATCTATAAAAAAGGAGATTTTGAGCCTGTTTATTGGGGGGTGCTTCATAATGAAGAGCCCGGTGATATGAGAAAAGTGGAGGAGAAAGGGAAAATTCCCGCAATGGTGGGGGAGACATATAGATATCTGAATGTTGCCTATCCTTGTATGAACGAGAAACAGTTGGCTATCGGGGAGACTACATTTGAAGGGAGGAAAGAACTTGTAAATGATAAGGGACTCTTTTTAATAGAAGAGCTTGAAAGAATTGCCCTCCAGAGAACTACCACTGCAAGAGAGGCTATTAAGTTAATGGGGAAACTTGCTGAGACTTATGGTTATGGGGATTGGGGAGAGTGTCTGACTGTGGCAGATAAGAATGAGGTGTGGCATTTTGAGATTGTTGGTTCGGGGGAAGGGAAGCCTTCTGCTCTTTGGGCTGCTCAAAGGATTCCTGATGACCATGTGGGGGTATCGGCTAATATTTCGAGAATAGGAAAAATAGACTTTAATGATCCTAATAATTTTATGTATAGTAGTGATTTGAAAGAGAGGGCTAAAAAATTAGGGTATTGGGATGGAACCTCTCCCCTGGTCTTTCATAAAGTTATTTCAGGTAGAAAACCTTTCTCAGTAAGGGAGTATTATGTGTTAAGTACATTAGCACCATCTCTAAATCTCTCTTTTGAATCAGAGGAGCTCCCTTTCTCTGTGAAACCTGATGAAAATGTCTCTCCACAAAAGATGTTCTCCCTCTATAGAGCTACTTATGATCATGAAAGATTTGACCAAGTAAAGAATCTATGGGTAGAGGTGGATAGAAGAGAGAGACTTGCAGATGGTACTACTCGCGAATATAAAGATACAGTTTATCCTATCTCTACTTATATGAATGCAGATACACGTGCTCTTCTTAATAGACTATCTCCCGGTATAACTGATAGGAATAGAACTATTGCTGTTATCCAGTGTTCTTATTCTCATGTTATCCAGTTAAGGGATTGGCTTCCTGACGAAGTTGGCGGTGTGGCATATTTTTCATTTGATAACCCTGCTCAGAGTCCACGTATCCCGATTTATGCCGGTGCTACAGAGTTACCTGCCTCTTTTATGATCTGTGGACAGCATAGGTATCGCCCTGATGCAGCGATTTGGTCTTTCCGTGAGACTAACCGTCTTGCAACTGTATATTGGGATAAGACCAGAAAGTTTCTTGAGCCTGAAAGAGCTTCACTTGAAGAGTTATTGTTTGAACAGGCACCAGAAATTGAGAAGAAGGTAGAACTCCTTGTTAAGGAGGGGAAAACTGCAGAGGCTCAAAAGGTTCTTAATGAGCAAACTAAGAATTTTGCTTCCCTTGCTATGCAGAGATGGCAGGAACTTAAAGAAAAAATGTGGATGATTTTTGTAAGAAGTATGTAATGATTTCCTAAAAATAACTACTTTTGTTGTCTGTATGAAAGAAGCAATATTACATATAGAAAATAGCCTTGAAATTCAAGGCTATTTATTTGGATATGAGTATCCAACTGATGGAGAAATAGTTTTTAATACAGCTACGGTCGGACATCCCGAAAGCATGACAGACCCCTCCTACTCCGGACAGATTCTCTGTTTTACCTCTCCTCTTATTGGGAACTATGGTGTTCCTGATAATATAATCGTTAACGGGGTCTCAAATAACTATGATTCTGAGAAGATACATGTCAGGGGCATTATTGTTTCTGACTACTCTTTTGATTTCAACCACTGGAGCTCTACGAAAAGTCTCGATCAGTGGATGAAGGAGAATAAAATACCCGGGATTTATGGTGTTGATACCCGTGAACTTGCTAAGTTATTAAGGGATAGCGGACCTCTTTTAGGCTCTATCTCTCCTAAAGGGTATATCCCCCCTACTCAATTATATAATCCCGACAATGAGAACCAGGTAGCGAAGGTGAGTACCACAGAGGTTGCCCATTATGGAAAATCGGGTGGTAAGAAAGTTGTTCTTTTGGACTGTGGTGTAAAACATAGCCTACTGAAGACTCTTATTAATAAGGGTTTAGAGGTAATTAGGGTTCCTTGGAATTATGACTTTAATACCTTAGAGTATGATGGACTTTTCATCTCTAATGGTCCTGGTAATCCCGATTTCTGTGATGAGGCTGTTAAAAATATAGAAACTGCTATCGCTAACAAGAAACCTCTTTTCGGAGTTGGGATTGGAAATCTGCTCCTTGCAAAGGCGGCAGGTGCCTCTACCTATAAGATGAAAAACGGACATAGAGGGAATAATCAGCCGGTGAGGTTAGTGGGAACTAATGATTGTTTCATAACCTCTCAAAATCATAGTTACGCTGTTAACATTGAGACTTTGGGAAATGATTGGGATCCTCTCTTTGTAAATATGAATGATGGCTCTAATGAAGGGATAAAGCATAAAAGCGGTCTCTTCTTCTCTGTAAACTTTACTCCGGATATCTCAGAGGAGAGTTATGATACCGAGTTTCTATTTGATAATTTCATTAAACTGCTCTAAAGATATGGATAAAAGGATAAAAAAAGTACTCCTTCTTGGTTCGGGAGCATTAAAAATAGGGGAAGCAGGAGAATTCGATTACTCCGGTTCGCAAGCTCTTAAAGCAATGAAGGAGGAGGGGATTAAAACAGTATTAATTAATCCGAATATAGCTACTGTTCAGACTTCTGAGGGGGTTGCAGATAAGATTTATTTCCTCCCGGTAACTCCATATTTCGTAGAAGAGGTAATTAAGAAGGAGAAGCCTGATGGGATACTCCTCGCTTTTGGAGGGCAAACAGCATTAAACTGTGGAGTTAATCTCTTTAAAAACGGGATTTTCGAGAAATATAATATAAAAGTCCTCGGCACTCAAGTTCAGTCGATAATAGATACTGAAGATAGGGAACTTTTCGTTAAGAAACTCGATGAGATAGATGTTCATACCATAAAAAGTATGGCTGTCGAGAATATAGAGGATGCGATTAAAGCTGCCGATAATTTGGGGTACCCCGTTATTATAAGGGCTGCTTATGCTCTTGGTGGTTTAGGGAGTGGCTTTTGTGATAATAGAGAGGAGCTTATAAAGTTAGCAGACAAATCTTTCTCTTACTCCCCTCAAGTTTTAGTTGAAAAGTCTTTAAAAGGGTGGAAAGAGATAGAGTATGAAGTGGTTAGGGATAAGTATGATAACTGTATCACAGTCTGCAACATGGAGAATTTTGACCCTCTCGGAATACATACCGGAGAGAGTATTGTGGTGGCTCCGTGTCAGACTCTTACCCAAAGGGAGGTCTCTAAATTAAGAGGTATTGCTATTAAAATCGTAAGACATATAGGAATCGTAGGTGAGTGTAATGTTCAGTTTGCATTAGACCCTTTTTCCGAGGAGTATAGGGTTATTGAAGTTAATGCACGATTAAGCAGATCTTCTGCTCTCGCCTCGAAGGCCACAGGGTACCCTCTTGCTTTCGTAGCAGCAAAACTCGGACTTGGGTATGGACTTTTTGAGTTAAAGAACTCTATTACCAAGTGTACTTCTACTTTTTTTGAACCTGCCTGCGACTATGTTGTTTGTAAGATTCCTCGCTGGGATCTCTCCAAATTCCAGGGAGTTTCAAGGGAGATAGGGAGCAGTATGAAGAGTGTCGGTGAGGTTATGGCGATAGGGAGAAGTTTTGAGGAGACTATCCAGAAAGGGCTCAGAATGATAGGACAAGGGGCACATGGTTTCGTTGCCAATAAAGAGATTGTGGTTCAGGATATAGACAAGGCTTTAAGAGAGCCTACAGACAATCGTATATTTGTTATTGCCAAAGCTCTTCAAAAGGGTTATACTATTGACCAAATTTATGATTTAACCAAAATAGACAAATGGTTCCTTCATAAACTCAATAATATAGTTGAGACCTATAATGACCTTTCTAAGATTAAGAAAATCGGAGATATCCCTTATAATCTACTTAAGATGGCTAAGTCGCGTGGATTTTCAGACTTCCAAATAGGGAGAGTGGTAACAGGGGATAAATTAGGGAGCGAAGAGATGGTGAAAATAGTAAGGGAGTACAGAAAAGGACTCGGTATAATACCGGTGGTTAAACAGATTGATACTCTTGCTGCCGAGTACCCTGCCCAGGCAAACTACCTCTATCTCACTTATAATGGCACTGTTTCAGATGTTACTTATTACGGAGATAAAAAGTCTATAATCATTCTCGGTTCAGGGGCATATAGGATAGGGAGTTCAGTGGAGTTTGACTGGTGTAGTGTTAATGCACTGCAGTCTATAAGAAATTCGGGATGGAGAGGGGTAATGATTAATTATAATCCTGAAACAGTCTCTACTGATTATGATATGTGCGACCGCCTCTATTTTGACGAATTGACTTATGAAAGGGTACTCGATATTTACGAATTGGAGAACCCCCACGGTCTAATAGTCTCTGTAGGTGGGCAGATTCCGAATAACTTAGCTATTCGTCTGGATGAAGCAGGTGTGAATCTTCTTGGTACCTCTGCTGATAGTATTGATAATGCAGAAGATAGACATAGGTTCTCCTCTATGCTCGATAGACTTAAAATAGATCAACCAAGATGGAAAGAGCTGACATCATTAGAGGATATCACTAAATTTGTGGATTATGTAGGTTACCCCGTCCTTGTCCGTCCCTCTTATGTCCTTTCAGGTGCAGCGATGAATGTCTGCTCAAATAATAATGAACTTGAGGAGTTTCTTAAACTTGCTGTAAATGTCTCTAAGAAACACCCTGTGGTGGTTAGTGAGTTTATCCAACATGCAAAGGAGATAGAGTTCGATGCTGTTGCTGATGAAGGAAATGTTATTGCTTATGCTATTTCAGAGCATATAGAGTTTGCAGGGGTTCATTCAGGTGATGCCACCATTCAGTTCCCTCCTCAAAAGCTTTATGTGGAGACAGCCAGAAGGATAAAGAAGATAGCAAGAAAGATAGCAGAGGAGTTAAAGATATCAGGTCCTTTCAATATCCAGTTCCTTGCTAAGGAGAATGATATAAAGGTCATTGAGTGTAATCTTAGGGCTTCAAGGAGTTTCCCATTTGTTTCTAAAGTCCTTAGAATTAACTTTATTGAACTTGCCACAAAGGTAATGACAGGTGAAAAGCCTACTCCCCCGTCTAAGAGTGCTTTCGATCTCGATTATGTCGGGATAAAAGCTTCTCAATTCTCATTCTCAAGACTTCAAAAAGCTGACCCTGTACTCGGTGTAGATATGGCTTCTACAGGTGAGGTAGGGTGTATTGGGGACGATACCAATGAGGCTATCCTTAAGGCTATGCTCTCTGTAGGGTATTCTATCCCTAAGAAGAATATTCTAATCTCTTCCGGAGATGTAAGGCAGAAGGCAGAACTTCTTCAAGCTGCTAAAACGTTAGTTAATAAGGGGTATAATATTTATGCTACTGGTGGTAGTCATCGTTTTCTTGTCGAGAACAATGTTCCTGCTGAGTTGGTATATTGGCCAAGTGAGCCGGGAATGGAGCCACAAGCTCTTAAAATGATTCACGATAAGAAGATAGATTTAGTAGTAAATATCCCTAAGAACCTGACTCAGGTGGAGTTAGAGAATGGGTATAAAATTCGCCGCGCTGCTGTCGATTTTAATATTCCTATTATTACAAATACAAGACTTGCTACTGCTTTTATTATTGCTTTCTGTAATCTCCCTATAGAGGGGATACAGATTAAGAGTTGGGACGAGTATAATTCCTAAAAAAAATATGTAGGTATCACTTTTTTATTACCTTTGTCGAAAAGTAAAAGGTTTTACTATAATATATGATACTAAATAAACAAGTAGCTGTTTATCTAAATCTTGTTCATAACAGATTTAAACAATATGTCTTCTGTTACTTAAAACAGAATGACTTAGATATTACTCCGGAGCAGTTCCTTCTAATAGATGCTCTCTGGAATAAAGGTACTATGTCGCAACAGAAAATTGCAGACTCTATCTTTAAGGATAAAAACTCTGTTACCAAACTTGTGGATGCACTTGAGAAGAAAGGGCTTGTGGTCAGAATTGCTGATAATACTGACAGACGACAGAATCTAATCGCCCTTACTAATAAAGCCGAAAAGATGAAATACGATGCTAAAGAGGTAGGGATAAATTGTATCCAATCTATAACCGAAGGGATTTCCGATGAGGATATTATAAATTTTATATCTGTGCTTAAAAGAATGTCGAAGAATATGGATGATAACTCAGAAACACTTAATCTTTCTATAGCAAATGGGGAAATTGTATGATCTTCTAATCCAAGACTACCGTATTAAAGAGGGTCTGATTGCCTGCATTAATTGCGGAACTTGTACTGCAGTATGCCCTGCTGCCGAGTTTTATAAGTATAATCCTAAAAACATAGTTGATATCGTCCAGAATAAAGATGATGAGGAGATAGAGGCTCTTCTTAAGAGCGATACTATCTGGTATTGCGGAGAGTGTATGTCCTGTGTATCAAGGTGTCCGAGGAAGAATGCTCCTGCACTTGTGGTTATGGCTCTAAGGACTCTCTCTGTAAAATTGGGTTATTTTACTTACTCTGAAAAGGGACGTCAGCAATATCCACTTATGAAGATTTTATGTAACAATATTCTCGACTATGGTTATTGTATTCACCCTAAGAATTTTAGTATGGAAGACCACCCTGAATACGGCACTGTGGGGGAATGGATTTTGGAGAATAAGGATGATGTTTATGAAAGAGTGGGGGCAAATTATGATAAAGAAGGGGGTGGTGCTCTCAGGAAAATATCTCAAAACTCTCTCAATGATTTGAAGGCTATCTTCGATATAACCGGTGCGACAGAACAGATGAAATGGATTGAGGAGAACTCTCTCTCGAAAGCCAAAGAACTTGGTTGTTCTGATGATGAGTATTTCTCTAAAACTTATAACGACTCCTCTGATATTCACTTTAATAATTAAAATTCTTCTCTATGTTATACGAAGGGAAACAAAAAATATGGTCGAGTTATCAAAAGGAGATTCCTGATGATAAATGGTTTTATGCAAGGAGTTGTATAAGACAGAACTTCTTCCCTGCAGCGGAAGAGATATTTCTCGATATTGTCAGGAAGAGGCTTGGGAAGGACTTTATCGATGATCCTAACCATACGACATGTGGCGGTATTGCTTATCATTGTGATTCTGTACCTCAGGAGACCTCAATGACTATTGTTGCAAGGCAGTTCGCATTAATGACAGAGGCAGGGTATGAAAATTTCGCAATGTCATGTGTAACCTCTTTCGGGATTCATTGTGAAATATTGGAGACTTGGCACGAATATCCTGAACTTGAGGCAAAAATCAGGGAGTTATTGTGGAAATCATGCCGTAAGGAGTTTGTTAAACCTAAACATATAGCCCATACAAGCGATATAGCATTCAGATATCGTAATCTTATATCGGAGAAAGCGAAATATAAGTTGGTAAATGTTAAGACAGGGGAACCTCTAAGAGGTGTGGAGCATATCGGGTGCCATTATTCTAAGATATTTCCATCTCATAGTGTCGGGGGGTCTGAATACCCTTTTGTACTTGCAGGATTAATAGAGTCTTGGGGGGGGGATGTCATAGATTATCCGGAGAGGAGACACTGCTGTGGATTTGGGTTTAGACAATATATAGTAAAGGCCAACAGAGGGTATTCATTATCGAATAGTTATAAGAAATTTGAATCTATGGAGCCTTATCACCCTGATTTTATTTTGACTAACTGCCCGGGGTGTAACTATTTTCTCGATAGATGGCAATATGTGGTGGCAGAGAGTGTGGGGAAAACTTATGGGGAGCAAAAGGGATATGGCATACCGGTACTCTCTGCGGAAGAACTTTCGGGGCTTATAATGGGGTACGACCCATGGGAGTTGGGACTTCAAATGCATCAAGTGGCAGTGGAACCCTTGCTTGATAAGATGGGAATTCAATATAATCCTAAAGAGAAATATAAAGGACTAAATGGAAAAGAGTTAACTCTTCCTAAGGTTCCTAATAATATCAAATGTTTCTAATATGAATAAGAATGTCGTAATCATAGGTGGAGGTCCGAGTGGATTGGAAGCTGCAAAGTACCTTAATAGGAATGGTTATACCACTTTTATTGTGGAGAAAGAGGTCTATCTTGGGGGGCATCTTGCCAAATGGGATAGGCTCTTTCCAGAGGGTGTCTCTGCAAGTAATATCTTAACTGAGATGATTGACTCGATAGGTGAGACAAAATGGTTTATAAACTCTACAGTTACAAGTATTAACAGGCTTGATAAGTCATTTAATCTAATCCTCTCTAATGGAGTCTCCATAATCGCTGATGCTCTACTTATCACCACAGGTTTTTCACTATTTCAGGCAGAGAGGAAGGAGGAGTACGGGTATGGAATATATGAGAGAGTAATTACCTCTGCTGACCTTGAATCTTATTTTTCAGGGAACTACGATCTCCCTATAGATGATAACCCTCAAACTATAGGATTTGTTCATTGTGTGGGGTCAAGAGATGAAAAAGTGGGGAATCGTCACTGCTCTAAGGTCTGTTGTGCCACTGCTGTGAAAGAGGCGTGTGAGATGAAAGAGTTATTTCCCGGTGCCTCTGTTTATTGTTTTTATATGGATTTAAGGATGTTCGGAAGAAATTTTGAGGATATGTACCTATCTGCCCAAAAAGATTATGGGGTGAGATTTGTGAGGGGAAGAGTATCCGAAGTATCTGAAAATAAAGAGGGTAAGTTGGTGGTAAAGGCAGAAGATACACTTTCGGGGAAACCATTAAAAGTTACAATGGATTTATTGGTATTAATGACGGGAATGGTAAATAACCCTGATACTAATGAGATAGCTAAAGCTCTCTCCCTCCCTATTGCCGAAGATGGTTTCTTGCAGTGTAAAGATGTTATCACAGGGGTGCACACCTCTTCTAAGAAAGGTATTTTTTATGCCGGAGCTTGTACCGGTCCTAAAACTCTCCCTGAGTCACTTGCAGAGGCACGAGCTGCTGCATTGGAAATAGATCATTATCTCTCATACCCTGAAATCGATAACAGTAATGAATAATTTCGGCTACTCCATATCTCCAAGTTCTACCATCAATTTAGATAACTTTAATCCTAAATTATTTAAATTATTACAGGAAGCTGAACCTGATGTGAATATCTGTATGGCTTGTGGCTCCTGTGCTGCGAGTTGTACTGCCGGAAATTATACCTCTATGAATCTCAGAAGAGTTATTCTTTTTCTTGGAACAGGTAGAGATAAGGAGGCTATAGAGGAGATTCGCTCTTGTATGTTATGTGGGAAATGCACTATTGTCTGTCCAAGGGGGATTAATACAAGGCATCTCATATTAAGTATTTGTAAAATTTATAATATAGAGAATAAATAAGTGAAAGAGAGGTTTCTAAACGGATATAATGATTTTGTCCTCCCATTTATGTTCGGGATGATTTTTATCTTTGCATATCTTATTATAGGGGCTATAAGGGTTATTATCCAACTTCCACCGGCAGATAGGAAGAGATTTCTATTATCGTTAATCTCCCCAAGAATACTTTTTAAGGATTTGAAGGATATTATATGCGATGTTCTTCTTCACGTTAAGATATTCAAAAGGAATGCAGTGCTTGGGTATATGCATGCGAGTATCGCTTTTGGGTGGTTTATGTTGATAGTTCTTGGGCATATTGAGACCTGGCTCTATACTCCGGCTCGTACCGGACTCTTCTATTATCCTATATTTTTTAGATTTTTCGTTCTTGAAACTAATCATACCCTCCGAGGGGCACTCTTATTCTTTTTAATGGACTTCTTCCTGTTAGTGGTTCTAAGTGGAATTACTTTAGCCATTATTAAGAGGGTTCGTTCGAGGTGGTTAGGGATGCGAAGGACCACCAAACAGTCCCTCCCAGATAAAATTGCGATGTATTGTCTTTGGGCAATTTTCCCTTTAAGATTCCTTGCAGAAGGGTTTACTGCAGGTATTAGTGGGGGGTCTTTCTTGACGGAACCCACATACTGGCTCTTCTCTAATTTCTTAAGTAACGATTATCATATCCTCCCCACTTGGTGGGCATACTCTTGCGTCTTGGGACTCTTTTTTTTCCTTCTCCCTTTTTCGAGGTATATGCATATTCCGACTGAGGCGTTCCTTATTATGCTAAGGAATGCAGGGGTTAAGGCTCATCACCCTAAGAAGGGGTATGCCACGGCAGAGATTTACTCTTGTTCGAGCTGCGGTCTCTGTATAGATGCTTGTCCGATGGGGGTACATAAGATAAACTTAAAATACTCTTCTGTCTATTTTATCCGTTTCCTCAGAAGGGGTAATAAGAAAAAATATAGTACTATCGGGGACAAATGTCTGATGTGTGGTAAATGTGTGGCTATCTGTCCGGTAGGGGTGGATTCCTGTGCTTTGAAATTAGCAAATAGATCATTAGAGCTCTATCCTATTAAACAGAACTATGATTACCTACCTGAAATAAAGGTTAAGGCAGGTAAAGAGAAAGTCTTGTATTATGGAGGGTGTATGACTCATCTAACACCGGTTATATCTAAGTCATTGACCACTATCCTAAAAAGAGGAGGAGTTGAATACGAATTTATGGATGAAGAGGGGGGGATTTGCTGCGGAAGGCCATTGTTACTTAGTGGAAAAGTAGAAGAAGCAGAGGCATTGATTCAAAAGAATAAGAGAATTATAGAAGAATCGGGTGCCACTACCCTGCTCCTCTCCTGCCCCATCTGCCTAAAAGTATTTAAGGAGAATTATAACCTCCACGGGTTAAAAATAGTGCATCATTCGGAGTTTCTCGATTATATGATTAAGGAGGAGAAGATAAGTGTGGAGAAAGGGGAAGAGAAAT
>CAYSND010000029.1:0-13765 GCA_964432305.1 uncultured Muribaculaceae bacterium
TTTTTTACCACAAAAAGTTATTAAAGGGGTAACGACCTGCATGGATTTCTGCTGCCATTTTGTAAAGATCATTTCTCAATTTATCAATCTTTATTCTTTCCTTCGCTGAAATGAAAATACATGGGGTGTTCTCTTTAGCAATCCAAGACTGCCTTAATTCATCAAGTGAATAGTTTTCCCTTGTTTTCTCGCCCACTGAAAACTCATTATATTCAATAAAGTTATAAGCATCTATCTTATTAAAGACTAAATAAACAGGCTTGTCTTTGGCACCTATCTCAAAGAGCGTTTGGTTTACTACTTTAAGCTGTTCTTCGAAGTTAGGGTGGGAAATATCGACCACATGCATAAGTATATCTGCCTCACGAACCTCATCTAATGTACTTTTGAAAGACTCAATAAGTTGAGTCGGGAGTTTTCTAATAAAACCAACCGTATCTGAGAGTAGAAAAGGGACATTTTCAATGACAACTTTTCTGACAGTGGTGTCTAAAGTAGCAAAGAGCTTATCCTCAGCAAAAACTTCAGATTTAGCTAATAAGTTCATAATAGTACTTTTACCTGCATTAGTATAACCGACAAGGGCTATCCTTACAAGTGAACCACGATTACCTCTCTGAGAAATCATCTGTCGATCTATCTTCTTCAAATCACCCTTTAATTTGGTGATTTTATCAAGAATAATACGCCTATCAGTCTCTAACTGACTCTCACCGGGACCTCTCATATTAAGACCTCCTCGTTGTCTTTCAAGGTGGGTCCACATACGGGTAAGGCGAGGTAAAAGGTATTGATATTGTGCTAGTTCTACTTGAGTTTTAGCATAAGCAGTTTTGGCTCTTTGGGCAAAAATTTCGAGAATCAGGGATGTACGATCGTATATCTGTTTACCTTTAAATACTTGATCGATATTTCTAAGTTGAGAAGGGGAGAGCTCATCATCAAATATAACTGTAGAGATTTCGTTATCTTCTAAATAATTCAAAATTTCTATCGTTTTTCCCGAACCTATATACGTTTTGGTTAGAGGTTTATCTAATCGTTGGGTAAACCTTTTAACTGAAGAGATTCCGGCGGTTAAAGCCAAGAATTCTAATTCGTCAAGAAATTCTCTAACTTGTTCTTCTGTAGAGCCTTGGGGAATTACCGCTATTAAAATTGCTTTTTCCATATAAATAATTTGAGGTCACAAATGTAAAAACTATCTTTGTATATTGATAAAAACAAAGAGATGAAACGACTATTTTCAACATCACTGTCCTTGATAATTATCCTACTTTCAACGTCACAGACACTATTTGCACAGAGATTAAGAGAGTATGGAGTGGAAACAGGAATATTCAAAACAGGGAAAAACAATGCTATAACTGATGTAGAAGGGGTGAAAGTGGGACATACTACATTAATAGAGGGGGAGAATGTTCGTACAGGGGTTACAGCTATTGTTCCACATTCAGGGAATATATTTCAGAACAAAGTACCTGCAGCGGTATTTATAGGAAACGGTTTTGGAAAATTTGCAGGTTATACACAAATAAAAGAGCTTGGTAACATAGAAACACCCATAATACTTACAAACACTCTCTCCGTTTCAACAGGACTTGATGCCCTTATAGATTACACTCTTGCACAGGAAGGGAATGAAGAGGTGCGCTCTGTCAATGGGGTAGTAGGGGAGACAAATGATGGAACACTGAACGATATCAGGGGGAGACATGTTAAGAAAGTAGATGTCCTCTCTGCAATTAATAATGCTACCTCAGGAGCTGTGGAAGAGGGAAATGTTGGGGCAGGAACGGGGACTACTTGTTTTGGTTTTAAGGGAGGAATCGGTACCTCTTCGAGGGTTCTTCCTAAGAAATACGGAAGCTATACCGTAGGGGTTTTAGTACAGACAAATTATGGCGGGGTACTTGAAATAGCGGGAGTTCAAATAGGGAAATTATTAGATAAATATAGTTTTAGAGATGCCATTTTACAAGATGTTGATGGATCTTGTATGATAGTTGTTGTGACTGACGCTCCTCTCGATAGTAGAAATCTTGAGAGGCTTGCATCAAGAGCCATGATGGGAATGGCTAAAACAGGGGGAATTGCCTCTAACGGAAGCGGAGATTATGTTATTGCACTATCCGTGGCAGCCGATAATTTAATAAGTGGTAAAGATTCTTTTTATACCCCCAAACTTCTTCATAACGACGACATGTCTCCGTTATTTGAAGCAGTAATAGAAGCAACTGCCGAAGCCGTATGGAACTCTCTTTTTGCTGCAAAAACAATGACAGGGAATGGCGTTACAATAAACTCTATCCCACTAGAAAAAGTAGTTCCCCTTCTTAAATAACAGAAAGGAGTTTTTCTAAAACTTCGTTTGGTTTTTCGAGGAAAGAGTTGTGTCCTGTCCCCGGAATTAAGAAGTGTTTAGCATTTGGAATATCAGCCATAATTTTCTCCCTTCTTTCTCCCGATAAAAGTTTATCATTGTCCCCATAAAAGAAAACAATTAACTTATCTGAATTAGCCAGAAGTGCAGTATTATCCTCCCTCCCCATAAGCCCCCTTATAGTAGCAATGAAGCCTTTTGGCTCATGTGTTTCACAGATTTCAAGGGTCTCCAAAATGATGGAATCCATTTGACGTAGGTTATCCTGTGAATACATATTGGGAATAGCTATCTGAGCCAGAGTAATCAGCCTTCCTTGCTCTATAAAAGAGATCTCCTTCTCTCTATCCTTAACTTTTTCTATCGGATCAGCATAAGGATTTGAGTTAAAATGAATCAAGGCAGTGAGTCTCTCAGGGAAAAGTTTCAGAAAAGCCTGACCGATATACCCTCCCATGGAGTGACCAATAATGATAGCACTTGGAATATTAAAATGGTCTAAAACTCCTTTTGCTATTTCAGCCTGGAAAGGCATTGAATTGGAGTCATCTCTGGAGCCGGTAAGTCCTTGGCCGGGAAGATCAAAACGGATTACTCGAAACTGCTTTTCTAAAAGAGATGCGAAATGATCCCAGATATATAAAGTCTCTAAATAGCCATGTAACATTAAGATAACTCTCTCCCCCTTTTCCGAATCGTGGATATGGATAGGAATCCCTTTTATGGTGGCGAAAAACTCCATTTTTTTAGTCTTTTAACTTAGCAGAAAGAAACTCTCTGTTAAGTCTTGCAATATGGGAGATGCTGACTTTTTTAGGACACTCCATTTCACAAGCCTGGGTATTGGTACAAGCACCAAATCCGAGCTCATCCATCTTTGCAACCATTGCTTTTGCTCTCCTTGCTCCCTCCACTTTACCTTGTGGAAGAAGAGCAAGAGAGGAGACTCTTGCAGCAACAAACAACATTGCAGAACCATTTTTACAAGTAGCAACACATGCACCGCATCCTACGCAGGCAGCAGCGTCCATGCTCTCCTCGGATTTATTTCGTGGGATTAAAATATTATTAGCATCTTGTGCTGCCCCAACATTGGTAGAGATAAAGCCCCCTGCTTGAAGTATTTGGTCATAGGCATTTCTATTTACCACTAAGTCTTTAATAATGGGGAACCCTGCACTTCTCCATGGTTCTATTGTAATAGTTTCGCCATCTTTAAATTTTCTCATATGGAGCTGACAGGTAGTGATTTCATTGTCAGGACCATGCGCCCTTCCGTTAATGTAGAGAGAGCATGTTCCGCAAATCCCTTCTCTGCAATCATGGTCGAAAGCAATAGGACCTGAACTATGACACCCTTTGTTAATAGCCACGGGGGTAGAACCCTCTCTAATAAGTTGGTCATTGAGTATATCCATCATTTCTAAGAAAGATGTATCAGGGGAGATATTTTTTACTTTATAAGTTTCAAAATGCCCTTTTGCCTTTGCGTTCTTCTGACGCCAAACTTTTAATGTAAAATCCATAGCAAATCCTTTTATTCTTTATAATTACGAGTAGCTACCTTAACAAATTCAAATACAAGAGGTTCTTTATGCATAGTAGGAACCTTCTCGTCACCCTTATATTCCCATGCGGAGACATAAGTATAGTTTTTATCATCACGTAGTGTCTCTCCATCCTCTGTCTGCATCTCCTCCCTAAAGTGACCACCACAAGACTCTTTTCTATTGAGAGCGTCTCTCGCCATTAACTCCCCAATCTCTAAGAAATCAGCAAGCCTTATGGCTTTTTCTATCTCTTGATTAAACTCCCAATTCTCACCCGGAACATAAACTCTTTCCCAGAACTCTTTACGAAGGGCTTGAATCTCTTTAATTGCCCTCTTTAGTCCCTCTTCGTTTCGTGCCATTCCGACATCCTCCCACATAATATGTCCAAGGCGTTTATGTAGAGAGTCCACTGGTTCATCCCCTTTTACAGCAAAAATTTTCGCTATTTTTTCACGTATTTTATTCTCTGCTTCTACAAATGCAGGGTGATTTACGTCTGTCTTTGGAGCCTGAATTTTAGTGGAAAGATACTCACCCATAGTATAAGGGAGAATAAAATATCCGTCTGCTAGCCCTTGCATAAGTGCAGAAGCACCAAGACGGTTTCCGCCGTGGTCACTAAAGTTAGCCTCTCCTATGGCATAAAGTCCGGGTATAGTAGTCTCTAAGTTATAATCAACCCAAAGACCCCCCATTGTATAGTGGATAGCTGGATAAATCATCATTGGTTGCTCGTAAGGATTCACATCAACTATCTTCTCGTACATCTGGAAGAGGTTTCCATAACGCTCCTCGATAACATGTTTTCCGAGTCTCTTAATAGCAGTAGAGAAGTCGAGGAAAACAGCAAGCCCTGTCTCATTTACTCCATATCCGGCATCACATCTCTCCTTGGCAGCTCTTGAAGCAACGTCACGAGGAACGAGGTTACCAAAAGCAGGGTAACGTCTTTCGAGATAATAATCTCTCTCCTCTTCAGGAATATCTGTGGGTTTTATCTTTTTTTCACGAAGTTTGTGAACATCTTCCAATTTTTTAGGAACCCAAATACGTCCGTCATTCCTTAGAGATTCACTCATCAATGTGAGTTTGGACTGCTGATCTCCATGTACAGGGATACAGGTAGGGTGAATCTGGGCAAAGGAGGGATTTGCAAAGTACGCCCCTTTTTTATAACATTGCCAAGCAGCGGAACCATTGCTAATCATTGCATTGGTAGAGAGGAAATAGACATTACCATACCCCCCTGATGCAAGAACCACTGCATGTGCACCATGTCTCTCTATCTCTCCTGTAACTAAGTTACGAACAATAATACCTTTCGCCTCACCGTTAATTAAGACCAAGTCTAACATCTCGTGGCGATTATAAGATTTTACAGTCCCCTCGGCGATTTGACGGTTAAGGGAAGCGTATGCTCCAAGAAGGAGCTGTTGTCCGGTTTGTCCCCTTGCATAGAAGGTTCTACTCACCTGAGAACCACCGAATGAACGGTTATCGAGGAGCCCGCCGTAATCTCTTGCAAAAGGGACACCTTGAGCTACGCAATGATCTATTATCAAATTACTCACCTCGGCAAGACGATAGACGTTAGCCTCTCTACTTCTATAGTCTCCTCCCTTTATGGTGTCATAAAAGAGGCGGTATATAGAGTCGTTATCATTTTTATAATTCTTTGCAGCATTAATACCCCCCTGGGCTGCAATAGAGTGCGCTCTACGAGGAGAGTCATTGATACAGAAAATTTTAACATTATAACCTAATTCGCCAAGAGCGGCAGCAGCAGAAGCACCACCAAGTCCTGTTCCTATTACGATTATCTCTAATTTGCGTTTATTCGCGGGGCTAACTACTTTAATGTCAGCTTTGTGCTTGGTCCACTTCATTTCGAGTGGTCCACCGGGCACTTTAGATATTAATTTCTCCTCCATATTCTGATTATTGAAAATTGGTGCAATTTTACTCACTTTTTACCACTTTAACAATTTTTTTGTATATTTGCAAAGAATAATTTAACTTTAAGAAATATTTAGACCTTATGTTTAATAAATTGGTTCTATCTCTATTATTAGCCTCGACTATGTTATCTATCCCTAAGTGTTCCACCTCTTTTGTTCCATTACCTCAAAAGATAGAGTATGGGGAGGATCTTTTTACTATTAAAACCGGGTTTTCTATTGTCTATAGAGATGCCGAAAATAAATTTAACGCAGATTATTTGAGGGGGTATTTAAAGCCTCTCTTCCTGTTCGATATCCCTGTTATCAAAACTCTTCCTTCATCTAATTTCATTGTACTCGAAAAGGTGGCAGGGCTTGGAGAAGAGGAGTATTTCTTAGAGATAACTAAAAATTCTATTACCATTCAAGCCTCCACTAAAGCAGGAAGTTTCTATGGAATACAGACATTAATGCAGATGTTCCCTGCAGGAATTTATGCAGGTGAAAAATTGGGTTTAAGAGAACTCCCGCTCCCTTGTATAAAAATAAAAGATGCCCCTCGTTTTGCATATAGAGGCTCAATGTTAGATGTTTCAAGAACTTTTTTTGACGCTGACTATGTGAAAAGATATATTGATTGGCTCTCATATCATAAAATAAATAAGTTCCATTGGCATTTAACTGACGACAATGGGTGGAGAATAGAGATAAAGAAATACCCTTTTTTAACATCAAAAGGGGCATGGAGGGGTGAAAACGAAGTGCTCTCCGCAGTTTATCTCTCAGGAAAAGAAAAATATGGTGGATTTTATACTCAAGAAGAGATAAAGTCCATCGTGGCTTATGCTGCCGAAAGAAATATAGAAATTATTCCCGAAATAGACCTTCCGGGGCATAGCAGAGCGGTAGTAGCTTCATATCCTGAAACAGCCTGTAATACCGGCACGAGCGCAGTTAGTGCTTGTGGGGAGAGAAACAATGTCTGGTGCGCAGGAAAAGAGTCGAATTTTAAAATGTTAGAAAATATTATAAAGGAGGTTTCAAAACTCTTCCCCTCCGAATACATACACATTGGGGGAGATGAAGTTAATTTAGAGTATTGGAACGATTGTCCGGAATGTCAGAAACTTATGAAAAAAGAAGGGATGGAAAAAACTCACGATCTACTCCCTTATTTTATTAATAGAATGGAAGCAATTATTGCCAAATATGGAAAGAAAAGTGCAGGATGGGACGAAATATTAGAAAACTCTACTTTAACACCCGATTCGAGAATATACGCCTGGAGAAGCAAGAAAAATGCAAAGCTCTCTCTAGCTAAAGGGCAGCCGACTGTAATTCAGGTGGGAGCTTATTATTACCTCGACATGAAACAGTCTGAGCAAGAGAGAGGTCATGACTGGGCGGGAATTATTCCATTAAAGAAAATTTACGAGTTTGACCCCGTCGATTCACTTGATTTAGGAGCAGGCGAAGAGAAATTCATCCTTGGTCCCCAGACAGGACTTTGGACAGAACTTATGCAAACCCCTCCGAGATTTGCAGAATATCAGACTTTCCCGAGATTGTGTGCTTTAGCTGAGACAGGGTGGACAGGGAAAGAATTAAAAAATTTTGAGGATTTCAGCATGAGACTAAATGTTGGTCATTTTGATAGGTTATATAAAATGGGGATTGCCTTTAGAGTAGAGCCGCCAAAAGTGAAATATTCTTATGAAAACTATACTTTAACCATAGAGCCCCCCTATGAAAACTCTGTAGTAAGATATACCTTAGATGGGAGCGATCCTACTTCTATGTCGCCTATTTACAGAGAACAAATCGTTACTAACACTCCTCGGGATTTTAAATTTGCCACTTTTTATAGCAATGATTTAAGAAGTATTTCGGTAAAAGCTTCCAATGTCTCTATGGAGTATCTAACCCCCAATACTACTATAGAGACTAATATCCCTCTAAACGAAAAAACACCTCTAGAAAAGATAGCCTCATATAACTTTAAATCTTTCGTTAGGTCTAAAGAGAGAATACAAGCCGGAGATTATCTTCTCTACACTTTTGAAGAGCCCGTTGCCTGCTCTAAAATAACCATCAATACCGGTTATACGAATATCCCGTTTTATGGCGTAACAGAGGGTTATGTGGAGTATTCTTATGATGGAATTAATTTTATAAAAGGAGATGAATTTTACGAATATAGCACCATAATATCTGATTTTGAAAAGCCTATAAAGAGCGTAAGAATAGTAGTTACCGGAAAAAACGATGGCTTTACTGCCTGTTTCCAAAGTTTAAAAATAGAAAAATAAAATTCAATAAATTAAAACCAAAACAGATGAAAAAACTACTATTAATTCCCATTTTAATCTCTATTTCAATAGGGCTCTCTGCTCAAACTGCTAAGTATGACAGGGTCGGCATGTCTGTAATTCACACTAATTACAACGATGAATTTACTCATAATATCAACAAATATTTTGATTCCTTAGGGGTTGATTCAAGGTATGATGTTAACAAGGTGGTTAGTACTGCCATGAATGTGGAAGGATCAAGATTAAAATTCAAAACCGTTCAAGGGGAACGCGTTTATGAAGTCCCTTTAATAACTGAAAAAGTTACAGAATTCCTCGAAGCTAAAAAGGTAGGTATTCAAATAATTTCCACCATATTTAATAGGCAACCTGACGGAAAAATGGACCTAAGCCTTCTTCACTACAGAGGTCAATACAATGCTACTGATGAGGAATTTTTCCAAAGTATTGCTTCCAAAAGAGGTGCAGAATCACTTAAGGAAGCTGGTGAAAAACTAATTGATAATAGCTTTATAGTTGTTTATGATTTAGTCAATACTCGATACGAATTTATAAAGGATAAAGATGGTGGTGGTGATTATCATTTCAAAGGAAATTTTGTTGCATATCTTTATAAAATCACTTGGAGTGAAGAACTTCTTTATAAAATTTGGGACTGCTGGGTGGACGATGAAACTCCTGAAGCAGAAAAAGTAGCTAAAAACAATGCATACAACTCTTTAATTATCCCCCTCGAACAAGTTACTCAGGTAAAAAGTGCGGAAATAGATATAGATACTCAAATAGAAGCATCCAAGAAGAACCCTATCATGGCCGGTATAAACAAATTAAGAACCCCTGAACAACTTAAAGAGATAGCATGGGAAAAATTTATGAGTAAAGGTATCAATGATTGTTTCCAAGAACTGGAGAAGAAAAATGAAAAACTTACCCTAAAAACTGTCGTTCATGGAACTAAACCTATTAGAGCTAAAATAGGGACAAAAGAGGGAGTTAAAAAAGATTACGCATTCTTTGTTTATGAAAATGTGCTTGGAAATAACAATGAAATCCAAAAAAAGAGAGTAGCAGTTATAAGGGCTACTAAAAATATTGCTGACAATAAAAGAATAACTACCGGTGATTTTACCCCTTCTGTTTTCTATCAATACGCAGGCGCAAGGGTGGAAGAGGGGCAGACTCTAATTGAAAAGAAACTTGTTAAAGCTGCGTTTCAGTTAGGATATGGAGTAGGAGGATACTCAGCATTGCAATTTGGATTAGAAATAGACTCATATTCAGGTACCAATACCCAGACATTTTTAGGATTAAACGGAAGTTATGGTGGAGAAGGTTTTAATTTAGGAGCCTATGCAGGTTATGGATTTAGAACCAATAATTTCCATATATTTCCATTAGTAGGAGCCTATTATGATTCCTTAACAGGGAATGATTTTTCTGAAGATGACCAGAAAGAGAATAATGCAATATTCGGTAGAGTAGGTATTAAGAGTAATATTAACCTCTCTTTCCCTTTCCAAGTTTATGTAGAAGCCGGATATAATCTCCTCCTATCAGAAGGGAGTACTTATGCTGCATATAAAGGGAGCAGAGATGTGAATGGGGTCACTGTGGGATTCGGTATTAGATACTGTTTCTAATATACTTACTCTGAAATAAGAAAGTTGTATTCAGATTTAATCTCCTTGTAGATATTATTATATTTCTGAATTAACTCCTCTTTATTTTTGATGGGATCCTTAAAAATAGAAAATACATTTTGCTCTACTCTACGAAGTCTTTGAGCATATCCGTCATTATTACTATTATACAATAGACCAAAATTAAAATAAGTGGCATTATCTCCCCCTAAAAATGGGAATACTTTCTTCTTTAATGTGAGGACTATATCACAGAGTTCGCTATGGTCAGATGAGGAGGTTTTGGTAATAAAAGAAGGGAGATATTCTCCATATTTAACAAAGTAAGGAATAGCCACTGCAAGTGGAGGATACCCCATAGAGAGCCACATAACAGACTTACCTATCTCATCACCTTCATTTATCCCTTGGAATACCATAGTACAGGAAGTGGACCTACGGGGAATAAAATCTTGATCCACAAACCATCCGTTACCCTCCCTCTTACCAACAGATTCTCTTAGGTCAATATCTAAAAATGAGTGATAAAAAGAACGGGCAATGTTTTCAAAAAGCCATTCCGGAGTAAAATTCCCTGAGTATGCCTTTTCAAGCATTACCTTACTTGCACTATAATACCTCACATACCCTTTACCTTTATTAAACTCCCCTGTATAGGAAAAATTAGTATAAACTAAATACCCAAGAGGTGCTATTTTAGGGTCATTTACATCTATTTTAGTCCATTTTAAATTATTTACCTCGTAGTAGGCAGCTCCCCCCTCTGCATCAATTACCCCGAAATTTGCATGAACACCAATCGGTTTTGGAAGAGCATCAAGAAATTTTTCAAAATCATATATATTTTTACATATACCTAATGCTTTATACATAACATCTCCCTCCATATCACCGTCTTTGTCTGTTTGTAGGTTATAAGAAGCAGTGTTCATTATAGAAAAGCCTACAGAATTGGTTCCTCCCCAAACAGAGTTTTTTTCTCCCTCACTATTAAGAAGTCCTAAGAAATTATATTTCTCCCCTTTATAATAATCTAATCTATTATCTAATTGACCGGTATCTCTATTTTTTAGCATTAACGGTCTTCCATCAGGAGTTAATTTACCTGTAATAATAGCTGAGGTACAAGAATAAATATTCTCAATCGAAACGAGAGAGAAAAAAAATAGAAAAAGTGTTATAAATTTTCTCATTTTATGAAAAAAGATTAATATTATCGTATTTACTCAAATCTAAATGTTTATAAGCCAACTCTGTAACTTCTCGACCTCTAGGGGTTCTATGAATAAAACCCTCTTTAATTAAAAATGGTTCATAAACTTCTTCTATCGTTCCGGCTTCCTCTCCCACTGCAGTAGCAATAGTACTAATACCTACAGGTCCCCCTTTGAACTTTTGAATAATGGTAAGAAGGATTTTATTATCAATAGAATCAAGCCCCCTTTTATCTATATTAAGGGCTTCAAGCGCATATTTGGTTATATCTATATCAATCACTCCGGAACCCTGCACTTGTGCAAAATCTCGTACCCTACGAAGAAGGGCATTAGCTATTCTTGGAGTTCCTCTACTTCTACAAGCAATCTCTGCAGAGGCTTTATTTTCTATTTCAATATTTAGAATTCTTGCAGACCTATTTATTATATTTTGAAGCACAGAAGAGTCATAATATTCAAGGTGTGATTGGATACCAAATCTTGCTCTAAGTGGAGCGGTTAAAAGTCCACTACGAGTAGTAGCACCAATAAGGGTGAATGGGGAGAGATTTATCTGAACAGAACGGGCACCAGGACCCCTATCTATCATAATATCTATTGTAAAGTCCTCCATGGCAGAGTAGAGATACTCCTCAACAACCGGGGATAATCTATGAATTTCGTCTATAAAAAGGACATCCCCCTCTTCAAGTGAGGTAAGTAAACCCGCAAGGTCCCCAGGCTTATCAAGAACAGGACCTGAGGTAATTTTTAAATTTACTCCTAATTCATTAGCAATAATATGTGCAAGAGTTGTTTTTCCGAGACCGGGAGGACCGTGTAATAGAATATGGTCTAAAGCCTCACCTCTTAAAAGGGCAGCCTGCACAAAAACCTTAAGATTATCTAAAATTTTATCTTGTCCCGAAAATTCATTAAAATCTTTTGGTCTAATTTTTCCATCCAAATCACTATCTTTGCGATCAGATATAGTTCGAGGATCGAAATTTACTTCTTCAACCATACTAAAATTATTTATGCAAATATAATTATTAATCTTTTAAATTACTTTTAATAGTTATTATAAGGGTGTTAATTTGTGGATAAGTAAAAAAAGAGGTGAGAGAAGGTATTTAGGCGATAAATTTGCGAAAAAACAGTGTTTATAAAATTATCATAACTTTAATAAAACTTTCACATTAAAAATTTGGTTTATTTTTATTTAAATCTATATAATAAAAAAACCTATTAAATAAAGAAAATTTATCAAAAGTTATAAACAGAGTTATTAAAAAGTTATTAACTATCAAAAGGGATATACTAAATAGGAGTAGTCTTTCACAATTATCTGATTTTCTATATAATAGCAGCTCTAATAGTGTACTTTTAGAGGGATTATATTCCTCTGCTAAGGCTTTTGCGATTTCTTCTACAATTACCTCCGGTCTTCACCTTATTTTATTGGATAATAAAGAGGACGCATCAGGGTGTGTGAACGACTTATATAATCTAATGGGGGATGAAAATATCTTTTTTCTCCCCACTTCTAAAAACATCTCATTAAGAAATACCCTTAATGATGCCTCTGTTAAAGTTCAAAGAACTGCGGCAATAGATGCGGTTAGAGATTTTAAAAATAAAAAAACCAAATCACCCTATTTAATATTAGTAGGATATTATGAAGCTGTTGAGGAAAAAGTATTATCTGAAAAAGCTTTAAATAACTCTATTATAACCATATCAAAAGGGGATAAACTCTCCTTTGATTTCGTAAAAGAGGTTCTCTTTTCACTCTCTTTTAGTAAAGTGGATTTTGTATCACAGCCTGGAGAGTTTGCTATAAGAGGGGGGATTATTGATATATTTTCATATTCTGATAATACTCCTTTCAGGATAGAGTTTTTTGGGGATGAAGTTGAGGATATAAAAAAATTTGAAGTAAATACCCAAAAATCAGTAGAGAAGATAGAGAGCATTACCGTGTATCCTAATATTCTCGATGAAAATGAGTTGGAAAAAATTGATTTTTTCTCCTTCTTGCCGAAAGAGAGTATTGTGTGGATTTCAAATAAGGAGAAGGGAGATACCATAGATATACCCTTCAAAAAAGTCTATCTTTCATCAGTATATTCTGATATCGGAATAGATAAAATACTCTTTAACACCCTTCCTCAACCTACTTTTAATAAGAATTTCGAGGTTCTTGCTGATGATATCAGAACCATGAGGGACTCCGGATATAGTCTCTATATTCTAAGTGAAAGTAAGAGTCAGATAGAGAGGTTAACTAATATTTTTTCCTCTTTCGACCTACATGTCTCTTTCGAATATTACACCATACAGGAGGGGTTTATAGATAACGATACTAAAACCTGTCTCTATACTGACCATCAAATTTTTGAAAGGTATAGAAGGTTGAAGATAAAAAGGAGTGTAGAAAAGAGCGAGAGACTCACAATGAACGATATAAACGCTCTCAGAGATGGGGATTTCGTGGTTCATATAGATCATGGGATAGGGAGATTCGGAGGCTTGGTTAAAAATAATATAAACGGAAAGGTACAAGAGGCCATAAAACTTGTTTATCGAGACAATGATGTTCTTTTTGTCTCCATACATGGACTGCATAGAATTTCTAAATACCGTTCAGGGGACTCTACTCCCCCAAAAATCAATAAACTCGGTACTGCTGCTTGGCAGAAATTAAAATCTCAGACCAAATCTAAATTTAAGGATATTGC
>CAYSND010000030.1:0-13653 GCA_964432305.1 uncultured Muribaculaceae bacterium
TTTAGTGCAATGCGTTTCCTCAGTCGTGGTTACGAAAGTGGAACAGCAGATGTAAATATCAATGGTATAAGGTTCAATGATGCCCTCTCCGGATATACCCCTTGGTCACTTTTCAGCGGTCTTAACGAGGTTACTCGTGAGAAAGAGGTATCTACCGGACTTCAGACTTCGGAATATAGCGTTGGTGGACTTAATGGTGTGACAGACATCTTTACACATGCCTCCAAGGTTAAAAAAGGGTGGAGAACCTCCATCTTGAGCAATAGCGGACAGTATCGTCTCCGTCTAATGGCGACTTACTCCTCAGGAGAGATGGACAATGGGTGGTCATATTCTGCCTCTGTCTCTACTCGCTTGGGGGGCAATGATTGGGTTACAGGGGTCTTTTACAGGGCAGTAGCTTATTATGCAGGGGTGGAAAAAAAGATAGGTGACCAACATAAATTCTCCCTCTCTATTTTTGGCTCACCTGTGGTAAGGGGGGCGCAAGCAGCCTCTACACAGGAGGTTTATGATTTGGTAGGGAGTAACTTTTATAACCCCAACTGGGGGTATCAGGATGGGAAAGTTCGTAATGCCCGTGTTAGAAATAATCATGAGCCGGTGGCTCTCTTTAATTACGATTTTACCCCTTCCAAGACTTTAAAGCTAACTCTTGGTCTCTCTTATAGAATGGGGAGAAACGGATATTCGGCGATTGATTGGTATGATGCTCCCGACCCTCGTCCCGATTATTATCGTAATCTTCCAAGCTACTTTAAGGATGATCCTGAAAAGGCAGGTTGGGCGAAAGAGGGGTGGCTTACAAATGACAATATTCGTTATATAGATTGGGCACGACTCTACTCTATTAATATCTCTAATGTCGATAATCAAAGCCTCGTAGGGCCTGCTCTTCCTACTGCTACCCGTTCAAAGTATGTAATAGAAGAGAGAAGAACAGACCAAAATGATATTAATGTAAACCTCCAAGCGGTTAAGAGATTCTCTAAGAACCTAAAACTCTCTGGAGGTTATAATTACAGATGGAATAAAACGGAGCATTTTAAGATCCTAAAAGATATTATGGGTGGCAGTTATTGGCTCGATGTGGATCAGTTTGCCGAGAGAGATTTCGGTGGTACTGATGTTATTCAGAATGACCTTAATAACCCTAATAGAGAAGTTAAACAGGGGGAAAAATATGGATATGATTATTATGGGCAAGTTCGCAATTCAAGAGCCTGGGCTAATCTAAAATATAATTACAAGCGTATAGAGGCTTTTTTGGCAGGAGAAGTAGGGTATAATATCTTCTGGCGTGAAGGTCTTTATAAAAAAGGACTCTTCCCCGATAACTCTTTCGGAGCATCAGAGAAACAGAAATTCCTGACCTATACTGCAAAAACAGGGGTAATATATAAATTGGATGGTCAGAATCTCCTCTATGCAAATGCAGGGTATCTAACCTCTGCCCCCTTCTTTCAGGAGTCTTTCCTCTCTCCGAGAACTCGAAACACTGTTACACCTAACCTCACCACAGAGAAGATGTTAAGCACAGACCTTAACTACTCTTTTAAGTCAGGTGAGTTTGCTATAAGGGTTACAGGGTTCTATACCACCATTAAAGACCAAACTAAGTTAATCTCTTTCTATGATGACCTCCAGCGTAGTTTTACAAACTTTGCAATGAGTGGAATAGATCAAAGAAATGTGGGAGTAGAGGCAGGTCTGAAAGTTCCAATTATTTCAGGACTCTCACTTCAAGGGGCAATGAGTTATGGAAGTTATATTTACACCTCCACCCCTTTGGTTACTCAGACTATAGATAATAGTGACAGAGTGGTTCTCGAAAATGCAAAGGTAAATTGGGTGGGGTATAAAGTACCGAGTACACCACAACTCTCTGCTGATTTGGGATTAAACTACCGTAGTCCTAAATATCTTTTTGCGAGCATAGACGTGGGTTACTACGATAAAATGTATATCTCCATGAACCCCCTTCGTAGAACCGATTATGCTCTTAAAGGGATGGACACCGGCACCGAAGAGGGGAAGAGACAGTTAAGGGCAATGACAGATCAGGAGAGGTTCCCAAGGGCTATTGTCCTCAATGCATCCATTGGAAAATCGTGGTATATAAAGAGGAAATATAACCTTGGAGTAAACTTAAATCTGAACAATATTCTCAATAACACCAATATAAAGACAGGTGGTTTTGAGCAGATGCGTCTCTCTTCAAATAAGAATGCCTCCGGTGAGGTGGTTTCTTACTCAGCTTTCGATTCTAAATATTTCTATATGTTCGGAATCAATTATATGGTCAATGTTTATTTTAGATTTTAAGGAGGAATGAATATGAAAAAAATAGTATTTATAGCGATTATATCTCTCTTTTGTTTGACTTCATGTCAGGAGAAATGGGGAACCCCTGAGATTCCTCCAGTGGCAGAGATGACCCCTACAATGACCATTGCTCAGTTTAAAGCCCTCTATAAAGGGACTCCGCTTGTTATTACCGATGAGACAATAATTCTATCGGGTCAAGTAGTTTCGTCTGATAAGGAGGGGAATTTTTACCGCTCTTTCTATATTCAGGATGCCACAGGTGGTATCGAGGTTAAAATAGGAAAGACAGGGCTATATAACGATTACAGAGTGGGGCAGACCATCTATATTAAGCCAAAATATCTCTGTTTAGGTGCTTACGGCGGGATGGTGCAGCTTGGTGCCCCCTCTAAAGAGGCTAGATATGAAACCTCCTACATGGATACTCAGGAGCTTATTAATAGAACAGTTATTAAGGGAGCTACCGGCTCAACGCCGATGCCTGTTAAGATAAGCACAGCTTCCGATATTAACGAGTCGAACCTCGGCAAACTTGTAACATTAGAGAAGTTTCTGTATAAGGGGGGAGACAATGGTCTTACCACTTGGGCTGTCAAAGAGGATTTGGCACTCGGAATTAAAGCAGCCTCAGGAAACCAGAATTTCTACTTAGGGACACGTAAAGTCGTAGTTCGCACCAGCGGTTATGCACGATTTGCCACCGCTCCCTGTCCTGCAATAGGCTCCACATGCTATATAACAGGAGTGCTCACTAAGTTTAATACCACCTACCAGCTCACCCTCATTGACCTTAACGGGATAGAGGTACTGAAATAGTTATATAAGTTTCTGTTCGAGAGCCATTTTAACGAGTACTGCGGTATTTCGTGCATTAAGTTTAAAGAGAAGATTCTTGCGGTAACTATTTACGGTTTCTACTCCTAAACACATTTTATCGGCTATTTCAGGATTGGTATGTCCGTTTACGATATGTCTAAGAAGCTCTTTCTCTCTCGGAGTGAGCCAAATAGGGTTAAAATCGCGGCGGCGCATCAGCATATCTATCTCCTCACAAAGGAATACCCTACCGGAGGTCACTACCTCTAAACTTTCGAGTATCTCTTCAGGCATGGCATTTTTTATTACATATCCATTGGCACCATTCTCGAGCATTTCTCGCACCATGGCATATTCTGTATAGCTGGTAAGGGCGACTATTTTGATATTTGGGTATCTCTTTCTAATCTCTTTGCAGAGTTCGATACCATTACTGTCAGGGAGATTGATATCTAAGAGAATAACATCAGGCTGTTCCAGTCGTAACTCTTCTAAACACTCCTTTGCTGTATAAGCCACTGATAAGACCTTTGCTGTATCAGAGTCATCTATGAGCTTTTTAAGCCCATCTACAAGGATACGGTGGTCATCAACTATTTGTACTGTTATCATGGTTGCTTAAATTAAAATCAATGGTTATCTCTGTCCCTTTCCCTATCTCTGAAAAGATGTGTAACTCCCCATTAAATGAGTTGATTCTATTCTTGATGTTTTCAAGCCCGCTCCCTTTATTAATGATAGAGGTATCAAATCCTTTACCATCATCTTGTACGGTTATGGAAATCCTCTTCTCTTCTTGGATAATTTGCACGTTAATAACAGATGCCTCTGCATATTTTAAGGCATTATTAACCAACTCGTGAATGATTCTGTAAATATTCCCTTCAAGCTGAGGATCTAATCTGGTCTCATTACCGAAATAGTGTAATTGGACAGGTTCGACAGAGTTACAAAAATCATTTAGTGCTATTTTTAGCCCATATCTTGCAAGTGAAGCAGGCATCATATTATGGGCTATTCTCCTAAGTTCATTTATGGAGCTGTCAAGTAGTTCGGCTACTCTATTTAGCCGCAGTACATCTTCTCCGGCAAGTGAAACACCATTTTTCATATCAAATAGATTTAATTTTACAGCAGACAACATCCCTCCGAGTCCGTCATGAAGGTCACGAGCAAGCCTCTCTCTCTCTGCTGACTCTCCATCTAAAACGGCTTTGGTTGCTACTAATTGTTTTTCTTGTTCTAACTGCAAAACTTTCTGTTCTGCGAGTAATTTTTTGTTTTTTATTGATTTTTGCCTTGCAAATAAAAAGACAATAAATAAAATCAAGGTGGAGAGCCCAAAGATGGTAATCATTCTATTCATTCTCTTCTCTCTCTCTAAAGCAGATATTTTCATCTCTTTCTTCTCGGTTTCATATTTAGTCTCCATTTCAGAGAGGTTTTGCTGATAACTCTCATTCCCTCTTTGATTTATTAAAGAGGTATATCTATCGAAATAACTCAATGCCCTATCCTGATTCCCCAAGCGGATATTAGAACAGGCTATATTCGCTATCATATTTGTGTAAATGTTTGTGTCGGTAGTGTCTGCTGCTATTCCTGATAAGGCGGCCTTTTCAGACTCGGCAAACCTCCCTTGCTTAAAATAGACATTGGAGAGCATACTATATGAACCGGCTAAGTAAGAGGGGAGGTCTAACTCTTTAGTCAAGAGAAGTGCTTCCTTGGCATACTTTTCTGCTTGAGCAAAGTCATAAAAGAGATTATAATATATCATTGACAACCCTTGAAGAGCGATTGCTTCAAAATGTTTCTCCCCTGTCTGCTTAAATGCTTCGACAGATTTTCTTTCATAGAAAAGAGCACTATCAGCGATATTCTTTTTATTATAAATATGGCTTAGTCCATCATAAGCTTGACCAAGTCCACTAATATCCCCTATCTCATTGCTGATTTTCATGGAGCGGTAATAATACTCTTTGGCGTGATCATAGTTCTTTAATCCCATATAAAGAGAACCAATATTCCCATTTAGGATTCTCATTCTCTTTTTGTTGTTGTTTTTCTCGGCAAGCTCAAGAGATTTTAAGTAGTAGTCAAGAGACTTTTCATAATCCCCCTCTACATTATAGACATTTCCGATAGCTCCATATATGCCGGTCATAAGAGTTTCGTCCTTAATGCTCTGTGCAATACTTAGTCCTTTATTAAGGTAAATAAGGGCAGTGTCATTTACACTTATCATATAATAGGCCACACCTATATTTTTTAGGAAAGTGCTCTCCATACATTTTTCACTAAGCTGTTTAGATAACGTTAATCCTATTTTAGCATAAGATATAGCTTTATCAGGATCTATAGAGACATAGCCCCAGCTTAAATCATCGTATATTTTCATCATCTCTTTTGGAGTAAGATGCTCTTTGGCGACGACCTGCTCGAGGGAATCGAGATTTTGCCCCCTAAGGCTAAGAGTTATTAGGAGAGTGCTGCATAGTAGCAGCCATTTAATAGAGCAGTAAATTATTCTCATGGTGGTATAATTATTTTCAGTGCAAAAATATATTGATACACTCTGATCAAAAACCCCTTTTTGGGGGTATTACACCTTTTCCGCTACAGATAAATTTGCATCAAATATCAAAGTAAAATTATTAAAAAATTAAATCATTATGAGAAAAATTGTCATTTTATTTACGATTGCACTCTTTACCCTCTTTGGATGCAAGGCTGAGATTAAATTAGCACCGGAAAAGGCTATTACCTCTTTCGTTATAACTAACCTTACACCTCAGGTAACAGGGGTAATAGATGAGGCTAAAAAGACTATTACTGTAACAGTTCCATATAAAACAGATGTTACAGCACTGATTCCTAACATTACTGTATCGGCAAAAGCGACAGTAAATCCGGCAAGTGGAATAGAGAAAAACTTTTCGACTCCGGTCTCTTATGTTGTTACAGCAGAGAATAGTACTATTGCTACTTATATCGTAACAGTGGTAAAAGAGGCACCTGTTACTGAAACTATAATGGGTGGAGAGATGAGTTCAAACCGCATTCTGCCTGACTTAGGGCTTGATGTGGATTATATTATTGACGGCATGCTCTATCTTGGAGGGAATGCACTTCTTACTATAGAACCGGGAGTCAAAATTCTCTTTACTAATAAGGATAGCGGGATAGATGTGGGAGAGAATGCAGGGCTTAAAATGGTCGGAACAGCAGAGAAACCTATTATTTTCTCAGGTCCTATAAACAACCCTAATAAAGGGTCTTGGAAATATATTCGTTATCACTCTAAAAGAGGAGATAATCTGATTGAACATGTCCAGTTTCTTAGAGGTGGCGCAGGTGTTAAAGGGTATGGAATGTTACATATAGATGGGACAGTCTCTCTTAAAAACTCGATACTTGACAGCTCCTCATCTGAAGGGTTAGTTTTAGAGTTTGGTGCTTCTCTTATTAGTTTTAGCAATAATATTATAAGGAATTGTACTTTGAATCCTTTATGGATAACCAAGCTTCAACAAGCAGAAAGTTTAGACGTAAATAATACATTTACAGGTAATGGTAAAAACTACGTTTATATTAGTGAAGGAGAGGTAATATCAAAGGATATGACGCTCAAAGCTGTTTCTATTCCATATTTTTTCGAATCATCTATATATGTCCCCAAAGCACTTACTATAGAGCCCGGCGTAACCCTCTTATTCAATAATGGTGAAGGGTTTGAAATTCAGGACTCCGGCAAACTATTAGCCGAAGGGACTTCGGAGAAGCATATTGTATTTAGAGGTCTTTCTGATGAAGCCGGGTATTGGGATGGTATTATAATGGGTTCAACCCTTTCAGGAAACACACTTATTTATTGTGATATCTCAGGAGGGGGAAAAAGTGATACATGGAGTGAAAATCATAATATATACCTAAGGTCTGACTCTAAAACCATTATTAGAAATACGACAATATCTAAAAGTTATTTTTATGGAATAGTTTTCGAAAACCAGTTTAATGCTAACTGTAGATTGTCTCATTCTCAGGTTACCTTCTCAGGGTGCAGGATGGGTAATGTATATGATGAAGAGAGCGGATCAGTCTCATCCACCTTGCCTATGTAATATGAAGCCAAAGTGAATGTAGGAGGGTGATATATTAAATTATACACCCTCCTTTTTGTCGTGAAATTACACATCTATATATTATAACTCTCTTTTCTTTGTACATATAAACATTAATTATTTAAAAATTATATGTAATGATTAAGGAAGAATCGGATTTTCAAATAGGTGTAAAAGAGTACATTAAACCCATGATACATATTGTAGAGTTTAAAGTAGAATTTGGCTTTGCTACTTCGTGGGATGGCGTAGGAACCGACCCTTTTACTATAGACTCCCCTTATGAGTGGTAAAAAACATTTAGTGTATGAAACAAATAACAATTTTAATATTTACGATATTATTAGTTGCCAACGGGTGTACTAATAATGACACAATTGTGGAAAACAGTAAAGGGAAAATTACGGTGATAGATGCTCTACTTTCGCAACCTGAGACTAAAACGGTTTTGGGGGGAGTTAGTGGTCTTAAAGTTTTATGGGGTAGTGATGATGAAATATGTATTATTTCAGATGCAGACAATCAGACAGAAATGTCAAACTTTACTTCTATGGCTACAACTCCGAGTACAATAGCCTCTTTTAGTGGAACAGCTTCTCTTGGAGGGAAAATAGTGGCTTATTATCCATCAGGGAGTGTTTTTAATTATAATACCGTAAATAACTCATTTACTGTTTACTTATATCTAACACAGCCTTATAAAGCAGATGGATTTCAAGATGGATATAATCCCGCTGCTGCATATATTAATGAGTGGGAAGAGGGGAGTAAACTTGTTTTTAAAAATTTATGCACTTTATTAAAAATAACTGTAACTGCACCAACGGAAGAAGATATAATAGTTAAATCCATCGCCATATACAGTAAGACTAAAGCATTAAGCGGTGAAGCTGAAGTTAAGTACTTATCTTCCAATTATGTTTTAATGACAAAGTCTCTTACAGAGAGGGGATATAACTCTATATTGTTATATTGTGAGAATGAATCGGGAGGGGGAGTTATGATACCAAAAGGTGAGGAGCGAGCTTTTTTTATGGTAGTACCTTCAGGCAATTATCCATCAAAAGACCTTACTATGGTAATACAGACAAAAAATAACGGAATTATGATAAAGGAGACATCTAATACCTTGTCTTTATCTGCCTCAAAAATAAAGCCCATAGCTATTACTTATTCTAAAACCAACTTGGACTATTGTGGCTATGGCGATGGAGTGGCTTTTGATCTCGGAGCATTAGGTGTTAAGGTTTTCGCTCCTGTAAACTGTGGATATGATCCCTCAACCGATGAGAGTAAGGGATATAAATATGGTAAGTTATATCAGTGGGGAAGAAAAGACGGACAAGGTTATAATTCGAATGATGCCTCTACCCCTTTAATAGAAGAAACCATTTATGACCCTTCAACATCTATTTTTTCTAATAATGGTGGCTCCCCTAAACCAAATACATTTTATAAGACAGATAATAATACTATTACTTATGATTGGTATGCAATTAAAGCTTCTGCCCAATTATCTTTATGGGGGAACGATCCATGTCCTGAAGGTTGGAGAGTACCTAACTATGAAGAATTATCGAGATTATTAGAAAATCGTCCCTATTGGGGGAGTGGAACACATGGCTCAAATACTAATATGGTCGGTCGTAGCATAAGAGGTAACCATGGGACTCTCTTTTTCCCTGCTGCAGGTTTTAGAAATGCCGGAGGGAGTATCAGAGAGCGCGATAGCTATGGAAGATATTGGAGTACAGGCCTCTCAGATATCCTTGCTGAGTATTGGCATTTTGCATACGGAGATACTAATATTTATACCCTCAGGAGAGCATACGGGTTTTCTGTTCGTTGTATTAAAAGATAGAACTACTTTATTCTGTTGTTTCGTCGAGTAAAAAAGAAGCAAAGTCATTTTTTATCTGGAGGTATTCTGAGGGTTTTAACCCCGAAAATTTTGTAAAATCTTTGGTAAAATGGGAAAAATCATAGTAATATCCATTTAAGAGCAGATCATTCCATTGTAACTCAGGGTTTTGGTAAATAAACTCTAAAATGTATTTATGTCGTAGTATTTGACAAAACAATTTGGGTGAAACTCCAATAATCTCTTTAAAATATCGTTGAAAAGTGCGGATAGATACTTTATTATTAATTAAGTCGGAAACATTAACCAAACCCCTTAATTCTTCAATATCATCAACAATTTTATCAAAATATGGTTGCGGTTTAGTAGAGTTATTTTTATATTTTAATAGCAATTTTTCTATTTCGGTTATTCCGGTTTCTATCCCATCCTTTTTAATAGTTGATGAGATGTTATCTACATTATCTGTACCAAAGAGTTCACAACTCTTAAACCCGCTATTTAAAATATGTCGTGGTGATATACCTAAAAGATTATATAACCCGTATGGTTTAAAATTTACCCCTAATATTTTAGTCTCTCTTGAGGGGTGTAACATTACATGGCGACTTAATTCCCCTACTATAAGTGATTCAGAGGTATAATGAAGGTGATTATAAAAATTATGTTTCTTACCAAAGTGAAAAAGAAGAACAGGGTAACCTGAAGGGGGGATTTTAAAAGTATTGTTCTCTTCTTCTAAATAGTCAAAATCCAGTACAAAATAATGTTTAATAAAAGGAACAAGAGCCTGATTTTGTACTGGATATTTGATGTTATTGTTCATTGTTTATTGTTTATCTGCTACGGAGTATCTCTCCGGCATCCTCTTTAACAGCTCTTTTCCACTTGTCGCTATATCCTGGCTGCGAGGGTGAAGCAGGGATAGAGGGGGAGTGACCATTGTTTTTAAATGTTCCATCCTCGTTCTGTTTCTTAATATTGCCATCCATGTATTTTACAAGGAGGTAAATATCGAGATCCTGCCAAGTGTTGAAGAGATTCTGTGCGGTATTAACAGAGTAGTCGGTAATGAGTTTAACCACCGAGGCACGAGCTTCCGCAGTTGCTCTTTTGCTCTTTTTGATCCCTCCTAAAAGTTCAAGTGCTTTTGCATCTATTTTTGCTACCTCTTCGATGCAGGTGAGTTCGTGCTTATTGACAGCAGCAATCACTTCTGGAGCGACTCTGTCATAGAGCATATATGCAAAATTGGTAACTCTGTTGCAGACCCAGAAGAGTGAAGTGGGGGAGTATGTAAGCATATTGCCATTCCCTTCGGCAACACATTCAGGGGCACGAGTAACATTGGTATAGATGGGGGTAAGTGCAGAGGTAGCAGCATCGTCCACTCCGAACCAAAGAATACCACCTATCTCATTAGGGAGCCAAGAGCGCGACTGGCAGAGAATCCAAAAACCGGTCTGCTGTGTGGCGATAGCCCTCTCATTGACATAACGAACTCCGTCAACTTCAAATCCCATCGGTCTCCATCTGTAAGGGGTGTGGTGTCCGCCTGCCCCTATATCCTGAGTCATATCCATTGGAGAACCTTCGTAATGATCCCTCATAACATCTGCAAGAGCCTTTAGACTAACCTTCTCAGCAGGTTTAATGAAGAGGGGCATTTTATTGGTAAGATTATGACCTAAAGCATAATCAAGATAGTCATTTGCACTTTTATCCCCTATCATCCCTTTACCTAAAATATTATATGCACTCCAAACACGAGCCTCACACCCACGAAGTGCCCCGAAGTCAGCAGGAGAGTAAGCATCACAGAAACTAAAATCTTTATCCTCACCACTGAAGAAACCCATTTCACGTGCAAAAGAGACTACATCCTTAGAGTAGAGCCAGTTCTCTTTATCTTTGAAATTAATCTTGTCTATACGGGAGTGATTTGCGTGAGCACAGATGTACCCATCAGGAACGCGTGCAGCAGCCCAAACAGCCCCTTTATAGATGTTTTTACCATCTACGATCTTAGACCCTTTCCCTACTATCTCCATAACCCATGCTTCATTCTTATCCCCTATAGAGAAGGTCTCTCCTGAAGAGGCATATCCATATTCGGTAAAGAGATCCACTATAATTTTAATCGCTTCACGAGCAGTTTTTGCCCTTTGGAGGGTGATATAGATTAGTGAACCATAGTCCATAATTCCTTCAGGGTCATATAGTCCGTCGCGTCCACCAAAAGTGGTCTCTGTAATGGTTACTTGATGTTCATTCATATTCCCTACTGTCTGAAATGTACGTTCCACCTGAGGGATTCTTCCCAAGAATTTCCCGGTATCCCACTCATAAATATCGAGCATTGCCCCCTTAGCATAACTGCGTGCAGGGCGGAAATAGAGTTCTCCATACAACTGATGTGAGTCGGCGGAATATGTTATCATTACTGAGCCATCTTTGGAAGCTCCTTTAGAAACAATTACATTGGTGCAGGCATCGCTTGTTTGGTAAATAAAAAGAGAGATTGCCAAGCAAACAAGGGGTTTGAAAAGTTTTGTAACCATACTTATTATTTTATTTGTTAATTTTGTCAAAAGTAACACTAATTTTGCAAATTATAAAAACACAATAAGATGAAGTTATACAAGACAATACTTTTCGCACTCGTTCTACTCCTTTTAACCCCCTCTACAGTGCTATTAGCTCAGGAGAAAGAGAAGGAGAAAACAGTGGAGCAGATGGCTGCTGAGGAGGCAGAGCGCTTAGAAAAACAATTAAAATTAGAGCCGCATCAGACTTTCTTCGTCGATTCTATCCTCCAGCACGATATGAATGCTATGAAAACAGAGATGGAAGAGATGAAAAGATCCGGGATGCAGGAGGCCTCTTCCTATAGGGCAGTTCAGGAAAAATGGCGTAAACAGATAGAGGTGGCTTACGAAAAATTCTTTACCCCAGAACAATGGAAAGCATACCTTAAGATGACAGGGCAGTCAAAGAAGAAGAGAAAATAAGAGTTATAAAGGGAGAAAATGTGGCTCCCTTTTTTCGTAATATACAGAATACTTTATCCCCGTCGATTTGACAATAGGGATAAAACGTTCAAAATTTTCACCAAGTCTCTCTACTCCGTGAGCATCTGATCCGAAGCTTATCGCCTCCCCCCCAAGCTCCTTAAATCTACGAAGTATATTAACATCAAGTAGAGTCTCCTTTCCTCTGTAGAAATGGTATGTCTTGGTGTTTATTTCAAAGCTCTTCCCTCCCTTAACTAACTTAGTCAGTATAGCATCGAAAACATCTTTAAAATCCGAATAGGTAACAGACTCAGGATAAGGGGAGTAACGGGCAATATAATCGAAATGACCTAAAATGTCGTAGTCATCAAAAAGCTCCATACAGTCGTAGATGGTCTCTAAATAGTGTCCGTATGCCCTTTTATATTTGTATGGGATATAATACTCACCATGATATGGATCTTTCCCCTCAATAAAATGGACAGAGGCGATAACAGTGTCAAAAGAGTAAGAAGTGGCTATCTCCTTTATCTCCTCCATACAATGGGGCTGCAACCCTAACTCTATCCCTTTTAGAATTTTAAAATCCGAACCAATCTCCATCCGGATTCTCTCTATCTCTCTCTGTTGCTCGGCAGGGTCAAATGTGAAACACATAATGCCTACAGGGGCATCGAAGTCGAAATGGTCTGTTATAGCTATTCCGGAGAGCCCAAGCCTCCTCCCTCTCGAAACAGCTTCCGAAATATCCATATTGCTGTCAGGAGAGAAATGAGAATGGGAGTGGCAGTCGAACATTTTTAGTGGAGATCTGCTATTTTCCATATTTTATCTACTCTGTTTAAGGTAAGGGAGCTTCTAATGGGGGGAGTATCTGGCATTATTATATCATATTCGACCTTGATTATCTTTTTATTATTCTCGTCTGGGGTAGCTGAGATAATATTTATAGAGACTTTTTCAGCCGCCGCTTTTAACTCTTTTTTAACCCCATCCTCAAGGGTCTCGAAATCCTTCAATGCCTCACTTAGTTCATTTGAAAGTGTATCTGTACACATGGATGCTGCTTTACTATAGTCAGTCTGAAAATAAGCAGTTAAAAAATCAGTTGCTACTACTGATGCATCTTTTACCCCTTTCGAACAGGAGAGGGGGAGAGTCAGAATAAGAGCAATGATGACAATTTTAAATTTTTTATTCATTTTTATAATTCTACTATGGTGATACCTGCCCCTCCACGCTCGACATGCTCATCGTAAAAAGAGGTAACACCGGGGGTTATTTTAAGATATTTTCTAATTTCTTCTCTAAGAATACCATTCCCTTTTCCGTGCAGAATAGTTATTTGAGGCATTCCAACCATTAGGGCATCATCGACAAAATTGGTAACAGTGGTTATTGCCTCTTCAAGCCGCATCCCTCGTATATCTATTGTAGGCTTGAAATTGAGTCGTCTGTTGGAGAGGGAGGCTGTGTCAAAACTACTCTTTATGGGGGTTGGTTTTACAGA
>CAYSND010000031.1:0-13621 GCA_964432305.1 uncultured Muribaculaceae bacterium
GCTCTCCATTCATAATTATGGGCTGACGCTCCTTCTCCCTTTTATCCATTTTAAGGTCGGTAAAGAGGTCACTGAGTTTCTTAGACCCTTTCTCCATCCCGAAAGGACGGAACCTGTCCCCCTCTTTCCACCCCCTGCAAAGCATCGGGAACTTTATTTTTTCAGCATCGAAAAAGAGTTGCCCGCTCTGAACTGTGGGTTTAAACTTATCAGGCCTGATAAATAAATCAAACTTGAAAGTGGTTCCACAGCAGGTATAGATACCCGGCTCAGTAATAAAAATCGAATCCACCTCCCCCTTCTCCAAAGGATATACTTTTATAACTCCCCTGTCGAGAATCATCTCGTGAGTCGCTGAGAAAAATGTTTTTCCGCTCTGTCCATTGAGAATCGTCTCTATGTTTGAGAAATGCGTATTATTGAATCCATAATCACCAAGAATCCCAAAGAGCCAAAAAGAGATATTCTTCTCTCTCTTAAGTTTCTCAATATCTATAGTAAGTAACTCCCCATCGATGTTAAACAGATCCCCCCTCTTAGCATTAATAACCTCCTCAAGTAGCTCTATAGCCTGAGTAATATACCCGGTATTGCGATAGACTGTGTTCAAAAAAGAGGGATTAATCTTTTGAAATTCAGGGAAAATAATATTCCTTATCCTATTCCTTGCATAGTGCGATTCGAAATTAGTAATATCATCACGGTATCTAATCTCATTTGCTCGAGCATACTCTAAAATCCTCTCTCTGTTCATAGATAATATCGGTCTGATAATCCTACCATTAACTCTCTTTATTCCGGCTAATCCCCTAACTCCGCTACCTCTTAATAGATTCAGAAAGAGGGTCTCCACACTATCATTTTGATTATGTGCCACTGCCAAATAATCATACCCGTTTTCATCCATTACTTTATAAAACCACTCATACCTAAGATCACGAGCAGCCATTTGAGTAGAAATAGAATTCTGACGGGCATAAGCCTTGGTATCGAATCGTACAGTATAAAAATCAATCCCATTCTCTTTTGCCCACTCTTTCACTAATATCTCATCTAAATCACTCTCCTCTCCTCTAAGGGAAAAGTTAACATGAGCCACCCCGAATTGAAGTTTTTTCCTACTATTTAAGAAAAACGATGCCATACACATAGAGTCCACCCCTCCACTTACTGCAAGTAGAAATTTATTATTCTCTACCCTTCCCTGAATAAGAGAAGGAAGTATATTATCGAACTCATTTTGATCCATTATTGCGCTTTCTGGTAATTACCCAGTGTATATGTAAAATTAAGAGAGAAAACCTCTTTAAACTGCGCTCTGGGAGCCAAGTTACCGGCACTATCGGCTATCTTGATATTGTCATCATAGATTAGATTAGTCCTTAAAGTAACTGCAATATATTTATTAATTGTTACCCCTAAATTAAGGTCCCAGAAGACCTGGATATTCTCCGGATTATGAAGGAAATTTGAGAAGAGTGTAAGAACTGTACCTACCTTAAAATTCTTAAATTCTTTCTTAAATTCCGTTTTAAGTTGTGCTCCAAGCTCCTTACGAACTTGCTCATCTGCTTTATTACCATATTTTGTCCTTAAATCAGGATTAGTAACAATAACCAAATTCCCTGTAAGTGGGGCAAAGTTTACCGACAATGATTTAAAAGGATTATAATCCATACCGAAACCTAACGAGAAGTATGCAGGAGCAAAACTCTGGGAAACAAGCTTTTGGGTAGTGCCTGAATAGACATAACCATTAGTGAACTGCGTTCTGAAATTAAAAAGTGCAGAAAAGAAGAGTTTGTCTATAGCCTTATATCCCCACTTGCTAACCAAATAAATCCTATCATTAGTCTTTTTAAATTTATCGCCAAAAGTCTGAAGAAAACCATAGTCGAGTTGTAGCCTGTTATCCCATTTCATCATCCCTTTAGCATAGGTAATATGGGCATCCACAAAACTGTTTAAAGAGATAGAACCGGCTCCCCCTTCTGCCCAATTTGTCAGAGAAACATGAGAAAATCCTACCTGCGATTGGAACCCTTTAAACCAATATTTAGGTGGCTCCACAGGGGCATAATTAATCTCAGGAACCTCTATTTTAGAGACCAATATCACACATAACTCCTGAGCACTTGTAAGCTTTTCTTCCCCTTTAACCTGAGCGGATAAAGAAAAGGACAATCCAAAGAGAAGAAAAAGCGAAATGAAATTAAATAATTTATTTTTCATCTTCTTCATGATTTAAAACATCATCAGAACAATAACTATACCCAACCCTCTTACCTGTGGTCATCTTTGCAGCCTCTATCTTAGCATTTATCTGACTAAGAGTCGCTACCTTTACTAAGTCGAAAGGGGGAACCAATAGGTCAAATGAGAGGGCATATAAAATAGCCGATTCAACTATCGCCATTACCTCCTCTCTCTCCAAACTTGACTTGCCAAAATGAGAGGTAAGCTGCCTCTTCTGTCTCTTCCCTTCAACAAAGAAAGATTTCTCTCTGTTAATAAAAACCCTAGCAACTAAATATCCTAAGTCATCAGTTCTATTGTATTTCAAAGAATCATACAAAAAGTTATAGACGTAGATAGTACCACAGTAACTATTGAAAGGATCTCTCTTCACATATTCATTTTTCCAAACAGGGTGTTCCCTATCAAACTGAAAAACATCAGTATGCATGCTAAAAATAAGAACATCATCTGCAAATTTCAACTCTGCCTCATACTTCCCTCTATCTCTATATTCGAGACGAATTCTTCTACCCGTAGTCTCCTCGAGCAGATCATTTAAGTCATTGCTCGTTTCGCTAAGTACTTCTTTGAAAAGATTAAAGACTTCCAAACATTGATCAAACACAAATGCCTTTATTTGTGCCTTTTGATTTAATCCTGCGAGAATACTCTGTCGCCTTGGTGAAGGTTCACTATCCATTTTTATATCTTCTTAATATGCTCTTGCAAATATAACTCTTTGTTTTGATGGTTTACCGGAATAGACACATTTTCCCTCCTCTTCCATCAAGTAAGTATCTGTTGGGATGCATCTAATCGTCGCCTTCGTCTCCTCTTTAATCTTCTCTTCGGTTTCAGGAGTTCCGTCCCAATGACAAACAAGGAACCCTCCCTCTTCGATTTTCACCTTAAACTCCTCCCAATCATTAACTACAAAGGTATTATCTTCTCTGAATTTCAATGCTTTTGCGTAAATATTCTTCTGAATTTCATCCATCAGCTTCTTAATATACTCTGCCAATCCCTCTCTTGGAACAGAGGTTTTGGTCAATGTGTCGCGGCGTGCAATTTCCACCACACCATTCTGCAAATCGCGTGGTCCTAAAACTACCCTTACAGGAACCCCTTTAAGTTCCCACTCTGCAAATTTGAACCCTGAGCGGACATTATCCCTATCATCTATTTTAACGGTGAGTCCCAATGCCTCAAGTTCTTTCTTCATCTCTTCCATCTTCTCCTTCATCAATGCAAGCTCCTCTTCCCCTTTGTAGATAGGAACCATAACAACATGAATCGGAGCAAGTGCGGGAGGGAGTACCAATCCATGATTGTCCCCGTGTGCCATAATTAAAGCTCCCATAAGCCTTGTAGAGACCCCCCAAGAGGTAGCCCAAACATACTCCAAAGACCCCTCTTTATTGGCAAACTTCACATCAAAAGCTTTTGCAAAATTCTGCCCCAAAAAGTGTGAAGTACCTGCTTGAAGTGCCTTCCCATCCTGCATTAAAGCCTCAATACAGAGGGTATCCAATGCCCCTGCAAATCTTTCAGACTCCGTTTTATGTCCCACCACCACAGGCATTGCCATATATTCTCTTGCAAACTTCGCATATACCTGAACCATCCTTTCAGTCTCCTCAATAGCCTCCTGGGCAGTAGCGTGGGCTGTATGTCCCTCTTGCCAAAGGAACTCCGCAGTTCTTAGGAAAAGTCTGGTACGCATCTCCCATCTAACCACATTTGCCCACTGGTTAATAAGAATCGGAAGGTCACGATAAGATTTAATCCAGTCCCTATAACTATTCCAAATAATAGTTTCAGAAGTAGGTCTTATAATAAGCTCCTCCTCAAGTTTAGCATCAGGATCCACCACCACTCCGGAACCATTAGGATCATTCATTAATCTATGATGAGTTACCACTGCACACTCCTTAGCAAACCCTTCAACATGCTCCGCCTCCTTACTAAGAAAGGATTTTGGAATAAAAAGGGGGAAATATGCATTTTGGTGCCCCGTCTCTTTAAACATTTTATCAAGCTGCCCCTGTATCTTCTCCCATATCGCATATCCGTAAGGTTTAATAACCATACACCCTCTTACAGCCGAGTTTTCAGCAAGTTCTGCTTTAAGAACTAAATTGTTATACCACTGGGAATAATTCTCTTCTCTGTTTGTTACCTCTTTTGCCATCTAACTTCTTTTTTATATGGTACAAATTTTGTTGTTTTCTAATTGAGTTTTATATATATTTGTATAAAAGTACGCAAAAGTACTCAAAATTTAATAAAAACACAGGAGGTGAATCATGAAAAATAAAATTCTTTTACTTTGCATTAGCAGTGTACTCGTCCTAAGCTCTTGTGGAACAAGCAGCTATTACGCTGGAGGCTATCAGGATGGCATTTATTACAGACCTGATAATTCATTAACCTTAGCTAAAACTGCTGAAGACAAAAAACTCTCCGATCTCTCTGCACAGACCAAAGATCGTAACCAGTCTCGTTACTCTAAAAATATCGTTGATACACTCTATCTTGATGAAAAAGGGGTGGCTGTAGTAGATTTAGAACCAGATAAATCATATCTTGTAGTAATTGACGAAGAGACCTACGAAGATAGGTTCAAGAGGTTTAATGATGATTCCTATTGTTTTACCATTAATTTTAACTGGGATGTTCCCTATTACTCATATTGGTATAACCCTTGGTATTATCCTTCTTGGCATCGTCATCATTATTTTGGATTTTATAATCCTTGGTACGGTTCATATTTCGGCTGGGGATATTATGACCCTTGGTATTATGGATATAATTATGGTTTTAGCCCTATGTTTGGTTGGGGATATTATGACCCTTGGTATTATGGAAATTTCTATAACCCATACTTTAACCCTTATTACCCTTACCATCCTTACAACCCATATTACCCTTACTACCCTTATTATTCCAATTCCCTAAATCAAAATTACCCAAGCAGCTCGTTAGCTGATAGTTATACTGGGAAGAGAGACTCTGCTCCAGTAAACAGACGTCCGGATAACTCTTTAGTATCTAACGACAGAGGAATAGCATCTAACGACAATTCCAATTATCGTAGAGTTCCAGGTTACACACAGACCCGCGGAGAAAAGAGCACCTTTGACAGAGTAACTGATAGGGGTAATTATGATAGAACAGATAGAACAGGTGGCACTTCTAATTCACAGGCAGCCACTTCCGAAAGAAGGACATTGTCCTCCTCAGGCACTGAGAGCTCTTTTAATAGACAAAACGATAGAAACATCAAATCAGGTGGTAGGGATAATAGTTCCGTGAATAGCGGTAGTAGTTCATCATATCGCAGATCTACCCCTCCTTCACAAGGCACCTCTGTAAATAGAGCAGGAAGCAGTGACAGATCCTCTTCATCCTCTTCTAATTATAGTACAGGTAGTGATAGACGCTCTTCAGGGAATGCAGCTGTAAACTCTTATAACAGAAGAAACACTAATGAAGATTACTCTTCCGGAAGCTCCTCTTCTTATAGTCGCTCTAGTTCTTCGAGTAATTCGAGTTCATCAAACTCTTCAAGTTCCTCATATAGCAGAAGTTCATCCGGCTCCACCTCTTCGGGCTCAAGTTATTCAGGAGGAAGTAGCACAAGTAGCTCATCGGGTGGCACTTCCGGCAGCAGAAGATAATAACAATTCCAATTTTAATAAGATGAAACGCAATCTTTTAATTATAGCATTAATTATTATGCTCTCCCCCTCTTTGTCTTTTGGACAAGGGAAATATGATGCTCTACGATACTCTCAGCAGTTTTATGAAGGGACTGCACGAAGCATAGCCATGGGGAATGCCTTCACTGCCCTTGGAGGGGATATTGGTACATTTAATATTAACCCGGCAGCATCAGCGGTTTTCAGACACTCTGAATTTGTAATAACCCCTTCAGTCTCCACCTCTCTTGATAATACTAACTACCTTTCAAATATTTCAAAAGATTCCCGCACTAAATTCAATCTTTCAAACATGGGTATAGTTACCTACTTACCCACTAATAGAAAAAGCGGCATCCTTAATGTTAATTTCGGGGTAGCTGTTAATAAGGTCAATAATTACGGCTCACGCACCTCAGCGTCCGGAGAGAATGCACAGTCAAGCTGGCTTGCCAGCCTTGCCTCCAAAACTGACGGAATAAAAGGTAAGGATATGGATAAAATCGAAGGGGGGTATAACCCTTTCTATAACTCTCAAGCCCCATGGAAGTCAATTCTTGCATGGAACACCATGCTCCTCGACACGCTCCCCGGTAATAATTATGTTGCAGCTACAGAGAATATAGATGATATAAATCATTTGATTTTTCTTGGAGGTCCTCTAAAGCAGAGCTTTTACAGGGAAACAGCAGGTTCTAACTCAGAAATAGTATTTAATGGCGGAGTAAATATTTCAAATATTATCTACCTCGGTGTAAACCTCGGTGTTCAGAGTCTCTATTATAGCCATTACGAATCTTTTACTGAAGAGGCAAAAAACCCTGCTGATTTTCAGACCAAATTCGAAAATTTGACTTACAAATATAATCAGACCACCTCCGGGTATGGGGTAAATCTTAAAGCAGGAATGATAGTTACCCCTTTTGATGGACTTAGAGTAGGAGCTTCCGTCTCTACCCCCACATGGTTTATGCTGGAAGATCAATGGATAGAGAGTATCGAAACTCGCCATGGAGTAGGAAATAAGAATTATGACATGCGCTCCCCTCTTGGAAACTACAGTTATAGAATGACCTCTCCATTTAGATGGAATATAGGGGCAGCTTATGTAATAGGAAAAGTTGGAGTAGTAAGTATTGATTATGAAAACACCGACTACTCTAAAATGAGGCTTAAAGATGCAGGTGGTGCTTATACCCCTTTTGAAAATGAGAATACAGATATAATCTCTGTTTTCAAGTCAGTTAATAATCTTAGAGTAGGAGGAGAGATAAAAGTTCTCCCTAACATCTCTTTAAGAGCTGGTTATAATTATTATGACACTCCGGAAAAGAAATTTAATGGTGAGAAACATTTAGCTTCACTCGGATTTGGATATAGACATAAGAATGGCTGTTATATAGACCTTGCGTACCAGCAACAGTTAAATAAAATAAATGAAACCTACCCTCTTTATTCCGACTATGGGGGAATAGTAGCTCCGCTTATGAATAATTCATATTCCACCTGGAGAGTTCTTCTTTCTTTTGGAATCTCATTCTAAACTAGATAGGAGATGGAATTAGGACCTTCATTAAAAAGAAGGTCTATTATTGAAAGATTTGATTTAAAGCCCTGTTTATCTGAGAAAACCTGATAATAGGGCTTTGATTCTTTTAAAAAGTCAGGTAATAAAGGGGAGACTCTTTTGGGCTGAATGAGTGAACGCAAGTCCATAGTCCCTTCGCCATATTTCGCAACAAATTCCTCTGTTAGGGTTATAGACTTATTAAGCCCCAATAACTCTATCATCTTATTTATAATCCTGAGGTTCATCATAAAAAGAGAGGTCTCTCCCGAGTCAAGAATTTCAAATATCTCATCTTGATAATATTCGAAAAATGGGGAAGAGCGATATGCTGATATTATCGCACGCTTATGCTGCTGGAGCCATGGTTTTGAGTAATCAATTTTAACATCTTTAATAGGGGTATTCGGGAACTCCTTAGTGACAGGGATGGAGAGTGAGAGAACCCCATCTGTTGCTAATATTTTACAACGATTTCTATATGTCTGACGGATGAACGACTCGCAGAACTCCAACAAGATAGTGTCAGAGCTTGCCATAGCTTTAAAATAATTAATAGGAGGAAAATAGGCACTACTGAGAATCAGTGTGTCTGCCTTATTCATCAAGTGAAACTTTATCCCCTATGCATCTTATAATGCCTCTCTTTGACCCACGGATAAAGTCGAGAATAACACTCTTCTCATAGCAGTCAGGAATCTCTCTCTCCACCACCATACACGCATCTGTCCTATTAAGACCACTATTGTAAACTAAACGATAGATCTCTCTTATCCTCTCTATCTGCTCCACAGAAAAACCTCTTCTGCGAAGACCTACAATATTAACACCGGCATAAGTTAAAGGACGTCTCCCTGCTAAACAGTAAGGGGGTACATCTTTGGAAATCATAGATCCCCCTCCGACCATAGCATGAGCTCCTATTCTTGTAAATTGATGTGCCGCTGAAACACCACCTATAATCGCATATTCATCCACCTCTGTCTCCCCTGCGAGCCCTACATAACTTGTAAGGATTACATTCTCTTTAATATGGCAGTCATGAGCAATATGAACATAGGACATAATAAAAACATTGTTGGAGATAATTGTTTTAAACTTGCCACTGGCGGCTGTTCCCCTATTAATCGTGGCACACTCCCTAATACAGACATTGTCCCCTATCTCGACATAAGAGACCTCTCCTGCGAATTTAAGATCTTGTGGGACAGCCCCAATGATAGCGCCCGGAAAAACTTTACAGTTCTTTCCAATTTTAACATAATCAAAAATAGTAACGTGTGGCCCTATCCAAGACCCCTCTCCTATTTCAACATTTTCAGCAATATAAGAATAAGGTCCTATCTCTACATTGCTTGCTATTTTAGCATTTGGGTGTACTGTCTTATAATCCATAAATTTACATCTCCTTTAAAGCCGCCTCCCTTATTAATGCAGCGACCTGTGTGTTTATTTTATGCCCAACTTTATGGGCTATTACTTTTCCTTTAATCCTATACCCTATTAATGAGAAGTCCCCAATAACATCTAATAGTTTATGACGAGCACACTCATTTGGATATCGAAGAACTATATTATTTAAGTACCCTTCAGGAAGCCTCTCAACTCTATCAACATTAAATAGTTTTACCATCCTGTCAAGTTCATCTTGAGGAACAGGGTGTTCCACTATAACTATTGCATTCTCCACATCTCCCCCCCTTATCATATTGTTCTTGAAAAGAAACTCTAATTCATGAAAAAATACAAATGTCCTACAAGGGGCGATTTCACGAGCATAATCTACTGAATCTGTGTAGTGAGCAGTCTGAACTCCAAGCACATTAGAAGAGTAATCTATGGTAAGATCGATTGAAAACTCATCAGCAGGAAGTATAGTAAGCTCTGCCCCACTCTTAGGGTCTGAGAAATGAATCTTCTCTTTTACTGCAAAAACCTTTCTAAGCGCACTCTGCTCCTCAAGTCCATCTCTGCTAATAGCATCTGCAAAAGGTTTTGCACTCCCATCCATAATAGGAACTTCATAGTTATTCAAAGAAACAATGGCATTATCGACTCCCATTCCATAGAGTGTGGAGAGCACATGCTCAATGGTCTGCACCCTCACCTCACCTCTCTCTAAAGTGGTGCTCCTCTGCGTATGTGTAACATTTTCAACAACTGCCTCTATATATACATCTCCCCCCAAATCTTCCCTCTTAAACCTTATTCCTGTGTTTTCCGGTGCAGGAGAAATGGTCATTTTGACGCTCAACCCAGAATGAAGTCCCTTCCCTTCGAAACTATATGATTTTTTTAAAGTTTTTTGTCCTACTTGCATTCTACTATCAGTCCTTAATATTTTTACTTAGTTCTATCACCTTTACTTAATCGCCTTAAAGTAGCTAATGATCTTAAATGCTCCATACGCTCTTCCGCTGGTGATCCTGAAAGAATAGTCCCCTCTTTCTTAACACTCTTAGCTAATCCTGTCTGGGCTGTAACAATCGTTCTGTCAGCTACTTCAAGATGTCCTGCAACCCCTGTTTGTCCCCCAAACTGACAATTCTTCCCTATCTTAGCCGTCCCTGCTATCCCTGTCTGAGCTGCCAATACAGTATTCTCCCCTATTATAGCATTATGAGCTACCTGTACAAGATTATCAATTTTCACGCCAGATTTAATTATTGTGGAACCAATAGTAGCTCTGTCAATAGCAGAATTAGATCCTATCTCCACATTATCCTCTAAAATAACATTCCCTGTCTGTGGAATCTTCTTATATGTTCCATCAGCAAGAGGGGCAAAACCAAATCCGTCTGAACCGATAACTGTATTTGAGTGAATTATACAGTTGTTTCCTATTATGCACCCATTATAAACTTTAGCCCCCGGATATATGATAACATTATCCCCTAAAGTAACATTATCCCCAAGAAAAACCTGAGGGTATATTTGGCAGTATTTTCCAACTACCGTCTTTTTACCTATGTATGAATACTCCCCGATATAAGTTCCTTTACCTATTTTTGAAGAGAGGGCTCTTCTATAACGGGGGAATAGAGAGGTTTTTTTACGAGAAGCTTTTAATGTATTCAGAAGTTCCAATAAAGAGGCGACTGCCTCATAAGCATTATCGACTTTTATTAAAGTTGCAGAGACCTCCTCCTTAGGAGTAAAAGAGTTATTGATTAATACTATACTCGCCTTACAGGTATATAGAAATGGCTCATACTTAGGATTTGCCAAAAAACAGAGTGTCCCGGGTCTCCCTTGCTCTATTTTAGCAACAGAAGAGACTTTAACATTAGGATCACCGATTATCTCACCTGAAAGATGATCAGCAATAGTGCGAGCCGTTACTTCCATAATATCTTAGTGTTAACTATATAACTTTTTTACTATGAATCTGCAAAGAAAATACTTTTTTTTGTAAATGCGATATTAATTGTTACTTTTGCGCCTGAAGACGAAAAGAGGAAAAGGGGACAGGTGTCCCCTTCTTTATTATTATGATAGAAAAAAACAGAATAGAAGAAATTATCGGTCAATTTTTTATTGACAACGGATTTGAATTGGACAAAATCAGCGTGAACAAAGAGAATAATATAAAGGTATTCTTTGATCACCCTGAAAGAGCTGTTACTATTGATGACTGCGCTAAGGTTAGTAGATTTATTGAGAAACATCTCGATAGGGATGTAGAAGACTTCTCACTGATGGTCAGCTCCTCAGGAAAAGAGAAAAAATTAAAATAAATAACAATTAATAACAATGGAAGGTTTAAACCTAATTAGCACTTTTGCGGAGTTTAAGGAACTCAAAAACATTGACAGACCTACTATGATGAGTGTTTTGGAAGATGTTTTTCGCACACAGCTTACCAGAATGTACGGCTCTGCCGACAATTTCAACATTATCATTAATATTGACAAAGGAGACTTTGAAATTTGGAGAAACAGATTAGTAGTTGAAACAGTCGAAGACCCGGCAACACAGATCTCTCTTGAAGAGGTTTCAAAAATAGACTCAAGTTACGAAATAGGAGAAGAGTTTACTCAAGAGGTAAAACTTAACTCTTTTGGGAGAAGAGGAATCTTAAATCTTCGCCAGAATCTCTCAGGTCGTATTATGGATATTGAAAAGGCAAATCTTTATAATAAATATAGAGATAAAATCGGCGAGATTCTTGTTGGAGAAGTCTATCAGGTCTGGAAAAAAGAGGTTCTTATTATGGATGAAGATGGTAATGAACTTATTCTCCCTAAAACAGAACAGATACCATCCGACTTCTTCAGAAAAGGGGATACTACCAAGGCAGTTATTCAGAGTGTGGAGATGCGTAATAACACCCCCATAATAACTCTTTCCAGAACTTCTCCTGTATTTTTGGAGAGACTATTCGAGCAGGAGGTTCCTGAAATTTTCGATGGTCTTATAACCATAAAGAAAGTAGTTCGCATACCTGGCGAGAGAGCTAAAGTAGCAGTAGAGTCTTATGATGAGAGAATCGATCCGGTAGGTGCTTGCGTTGGTGTTAAAGGGGCAAGAATACATGGTATTGTTCGCGAGTTAAGAAATGAAAATATAGATATTATAAACTGGACTTCTAACACTCAGCTTCTCATCCAGAGAGCATTGAGCCCTGCTAAAATATCATCTATAAAGATGAACGAAACAGATAAAACCATCGGAGTCTATCTTAAACCTTCCGAGGTTTCACTTGCCATAGGTAAAGGGGGAAGCAATATTAAACTTGCAGGACTTCTTGTTGGCTACGATATAGATGTATTTAGAGAGCTTGATGAAGAGGAAGAAGATGTGATGTTGAATGAGTTTGGTGATGAAATAGAACAATGGGTTATTGATGCTCTAAGAGGAATCGGTTGTGACACAGCTAAAAGCGTGCTCGCTCTACCCGTTTCCGAGATTGTAAAGAGAGCAGACCTTGAAGAGGAGACAGTTATAGAGATTCAGAAGATTCTGAGATCAGAATTTGAACAGTAAAACTTAATTAATAGGAGGAAAAGTATGATAGGATTAGAAACAAAAAGGGCAAATAAAGTAATGGCTGAATTTAATATAGCCTTAAGTACGCTTGTGGAGACATTAAAAAAAGCCGGATATGAGATAGAGTCAAATCCTGGGGCAAAAATTACTCCTGAGATGTATGAAGCTGTTAGAAAGGCGCACCATAAAGATTCAGTTATAAGGAAAGAGGCTGAAAGTATCTCTACTACCATTAAAGAGATTACAGGGAAAGCTCATAAAACTTCTCCACAAGAGAACGATATAGCCGAGACAGAAAAAGAGGTTTTTATTAAAAGTAACACCCTCGGTTCTGACAATATTACACACTCCCAAACATCAGCACCTGCACCTGCACCTGCACCTACTCCTACTCCTACTCCTATTTCGGAATCTAAGCCTGCCCAAGCTTCTGATTCCAAGCCTCCTCATCTCTCTACTCCTGAGCCTACTCCTGTTGTCGACACAAAACCTGTTCAGGAAGAGATTGAAAAACAAACATATTCTCCTGAGCAAGGTGGTCCTAAAATCATTGGTAAAATGGACCTAAACCCTCCTAAACCAAAGAGGGAGGAACCTAAAAAAGAGGAGGTAAAAATCGAACCACCTCGCCCCCAAGAAGGGGATAAAAAAGAGAAGCCTCTATCGGAGGGGACTAAAAAAGAGGAGCAGAGGAGAGAGAAACCAAGACAAGAAGAGCCTAAAAAAGGGGAACAAAAGAAGGAGTCTCCAAAGAAGGAGGATAAAACAAGCGAAGCACCAAAAGCAGAACCGATTCAACACATTGCCACTAAGTTTAAAACTCTTCCCGGTGTTGTAATAAGCGGTACTATTGACCTTACTCAGTTTGAGAAACGCCCTGCCTCTAACGATAATAAAAAAGATAAAGGGGGAGCAAAGGGAGAGAGAGGAAAAAGGGAGAGAATCCATAAAGGACAGCAAGAGAAAGTGGATTTCACTAAAGAATCTGCTAAAAAAGAGAATAAAGGACAGGCTCCAAAAGGAGGAGGGGCGACTGCTGCTCAGCCTAGTAAGCGTAATAAGAAAGATCGTTTCAAACCTGTTCGCGCAGAGATTGATGAGGATATAATCCAAAAACAGATAAAAG
>CAYSND010000032.1:0-13602 GCA_964432305.1 uncultured Muribaculaceae bacterium
TTCGGCGGCGATTTTTTCCATGAGGGCGTAGGCGGCTTCGAAATTATTTTCGATTTCGCCATCGAGGATGGCATTTTTTATCTGCTCTTTTATCTCCCCGATGGTGTTACAGGGGGGGAGGTTATATCTCTGCATAATAATCTCGCCGGTAATCGGATTCTTAAAATTCCTAACTGCATCTTTCTCCTCGACCTCGATTAGTTTTCCCCTTACCAATGAGAAGTTTTCACGAATTCGTGCCACTCTCTTCTCATTCTTGGAGGTAATATCGGCTTCACAAAGGAGCATAAGATCATCTATGTCATCCCCGGCATCGAAAAGAAGCCTCCTAACAGCAGAATCTGTAACCCCCTCATCTACCAAGGCAATAGGTCTGAGATGGAGCTGAACTAATTTCTGCACATATTTCATTTTTTCATTTAATGGGAGTTTTAGATTCTTAAATATACCCGGAATCATCTTCCCCCCCACAAAGTCGTGATGGTGGAAAGTCCACCCTATCCCCGGTTCAAATTTTTTAGTGGCAGATTTCCCCACATCGTGGAGCAATGCAGCCCAACGAAGCCATAGATTATCAGACTTTTCTGAGAGATTGTCTAAAACCTGAAGACTATGCGAAAAGTTCTCTTTGTGTCCCCTCCCTTCAAGTGTTTCCGCCCCCTTCAAGTTCGTAAGTTCGGGGAGAATTAAAAAGAGCAAATCTGTCTCATCAAGGAGTCGAAACCCAATGGAGGGGTTCGGGGAGAGCATTATTTTATTAAGCTCTTCAGTAATACGCTCTATTGAGAGGATTTGAAGCCTTCCCCTATTTCTTTTAATAGATTCCAATGATTCGGGAACAATGGTAAATGAGAGTTGGGTTGCAAACCTTATTGCTCTAATCATCCTCAGCGGGTCATCACTATATGTGGTATCAGGGTCAAGTGGAGTTCTAATAATCTTCCTTTGCAAATCCTCTTCACCCCCAAAAGGGTCAATCAATGCTCCGAAGTCCTCTTTCTGCAGAGAAAAAGACATTGCATTGATAGTGAAGTCCCTACGTTCCTGGTCTTCACGAAGGGTGCCATCTTCGACAATAGGTTTTCTGGAATCGGAGCGGTAGGACTCCCTCCTTGCCCCCACGAACTCCACCTCCACTCCGGAGGTCTTTATCATTGCTGTGCCGAAACTCTTAAAAACAGAGACCCCCACCTTCATTCTCTCTGCCACCCTCTCTGCAAGTGCAATTCCACTCCCTTCTACCACTATATCAATATCTTTGCTCTCACGACCTAAAAGTGAGTCACGAACATATCCCCCTATGACGTAAGCTTTTACCCCCATTGCCTCAGCCTCGTCAGCTACTATTTTGAAAATCTTTTTATCTAAGTAATTCATTGCTCTAACTGTTACACATCTTATCATAAGAAGGGACTTCACTTAAAAAGTGATACTCGCGACTTTCAGTATCTAATTTACAAATGTAAGAACTATTTCCATTGGTAAACATCATATAGCGCACATTCAGCACCCTGTTATATCTCATCCCCTGCTCCATAACCTCACGATCTAACTTGATGGAAGGGGCTTTACACTCGATTAACATAAGGGGTTTGGCTGAACGATCGAATACCACGATATCAGCCCGATAGTTCATTTTATTAAACTTAAAAGAGTATTCCGATGCCATTAAACTGAGTGGAACTTCCACCTGCTCGTTCAACCATCTAATTATCTGCTGTCTTACCCCCTCTTCGGGTGTATCGGGAACTTCTTTTTTTCTTAACAAATCATACATAGTGCAAAGATAATATTTTGTATTTTTGCCTGAAATTAATTATTAACCTAATATTTTTATATGAGATCAATTCTTGACTATAAGATTTTAGCAGATGAAATCTACAAAGCCTCAGAGGTAGCCGGTTATTTATGGGAAAAAGGGTGGGCTGAACGCAATGGTGGCAATATCACCATAAATGTTACTGATTATATCTCTCCTGCTATTGCAGAGCTTGAACCAATAATAGAGCCGCTTCCGATAGGGGCGCACCTCCCCGCCCTTAAAGGTCAATACTTTTTCGGCAAAGGGACACTAAAGAGAATGCGTGATTTAGCAAGACTCCCAATGGATAACGGGTCATTAATTAGAATAAGTGATGACTGCAAACACTATGAAATAATTGCAGATAACCCTATAATGCCTACCTCCGAACTCCTTTCACACCTCTCCATTCATAACTACCTGATAGAGAATAAGACCGGATATAAAGCAGTTCTCCATACTCACCCAACTGAATTAATCTCAATGAGCCACAATCCTGTATTCCTTAAAAAAGGGGTTCTGACCGACCTTCTCTGGAGGATGATTCCGGAGGCAAGACTCTTCTGCCCTCGTGGTTTAGGTATTGTCCCTTATGAGACACCAGGCTCTACGGAGTTGGCAAATGCCACACTTGAGCAGTTTAAAGAGTATGATGTGGTAATTTGGGAGAAACACGGAGTCTGCTGCGTTGGAAGGGATATATTAGATGCCTTCGACACAGTAGATACCCTTACTAAATCGGCACAAATTTATCTTAACTCCATCGTTATGGGATTCGAACCGGAAGGGCTTACCAAGAAACAGATGGAATTATTCATAAAAGCTTACGGGCTCTAACAGTAAACTTATGGCGAAAGGGACAGATTCCATTCAACAGTTCAACTCCTTAAGAACTAAAATATCATCAGGTATTTTTAGCCCTGTATATATTCTTATGGGGGAAGAGCCCTATTATGTGGATACTCTCTCTGAACTCATTATTTCCAAAGCATTACAACCTCACGAAAGGGATTTCAATCAAATTATTCTCTACGGAAGCGATACATCTGCTTCCGAAATTATTTCAATTTGCAGCAGATACCCTATGATGGCTGAAAGAGAGTTGGTAGTAATTAAAGAGGCACAGTCGTTAAAAAAAATAGACGACTTAGGGATATATTTAGACAACCCCACCCCTACTACCATCCTCGTATTATCCCTTACCGGCAAAAGTCTCGATAAAAGGACTACTTTTTATAAAAAAGCTTTAGCAAAAGCAGAGGTGTTTGAATCCACTCCACTCTCTCAAGAGGGGGTTCCTAAATGGATAGAGTCATACACCATCTCTCTTGGCAAAAAAATAGAGCCTACTGCCTCTATTCTACTTGCTGAATATGCAGGGACAGAATTAAGAAAAATCGTCCTTGAAATAGATAAGCTGTTCAAATCTAAAGATGAAAACGATAAGAGCATCACTGTGGATGATATCGAAAAAAATATAGGAATCAGTAGAGAGTTTAATGCAACTGAGCTAACTGATGCGCTAGCCTCTAAAGACTCTGTCAAAGCATTTAAAATAGCTTATTATTTTGGTGAGTCCCCAAAGAACTACCCCATACAGATGACATTGGGCTTTCTATTCTTTTTCTTTAATAAAGTGGAGCATATTCATGCCATAATGTTAGCTTCTAAACATATATCTCCATCTGCCGCGGCCACTCAAGCAGGAATCTACTCTAAATATACTGTACCATACATAAATGCTGTGAAGAATTACCCCCTTATGAAGAGTTTGAAAATAATATCATACATAAAGGAGTGTGATTATCGCAGTAAGAGCAATGCACGAGGAGAAGCCACTGACGGGGAGCTGTTAGTAGAACTAATTGGAAAAATCTTAAATTAGAGTTACCACTTTACCACTCTCTCTATCCTATGAGAGACAGAGGTAAATATTTCATAAGGGATGGTACCAAGGATATTAGCAAGATCTCTTGCTGTGGGTTTATCTCCAAAGATGGTAACTATATCCCCCATTTTAGCATTTGTTCCTGTAATATCTATCATACACATATCCATACAGATATTACCGATCGTTTTCACCATATTTCCATTCACCTCGAAAGAGACATTCCCCCTGCCAAGACGCCTGTCTATTCCATCTGCATAGCCGACAGGTAGAGTAGCAATAGCGGAATACCCTGAATTAAGGATACCATGTCTTCCATACCCCACCGTTCCCTCATCCTCATAAAGTCTCTCTATCTGAATTATAGGACAACGAAAAAAAGCTGTCGGCTTTAGAAGAGAGTCATCCAACGCACTTATGCCATAAATACCGATTCCGAGTCGTACCATATCGAACTGATATTCAGGAAATCTCTCTACTCCTGCTGAATTTAATATATGCCTGAAAGGGGTGTTGGGAAGAATCTCCATTATTTCCCTACTCATCTCTTCAAACAGAGCTACCTGACCACGAGTAAACTCGTCATCCTCCGGAGCATCCGAAGAGGCAAGATGTGAATAGATGGATTTAACCTCTATCTCGGGGTGATCTTGCAAATAGTAGAGTAGCCAAGGGATTTCCCTGGTTCTAAACCCAAGACGATGCATTCCGGTATCGAGTTTTAAATGTATAGGGTAAGTTTTTTTTCCTGAATTTTTAAGAGCAGCAGTAAACCTCTCTATTGAGACCATTGAAGTAACAGCAGGCTCAAGCCCTGCATTAATTACATCGAGGTGTGAGTAATAGCCATCTGAGAGTATAATGACAGGGTTTTTAATCCCCCCTTTTTTCAACTCTACCCCTTCAGATAGAGTCGCCACAGCAAAATAATTAGCCCCCATACTCTCCATAGTACTCGCAAACGGGAGAGCCCCATGTCCATAAGAATTTGCCTTTATAAGGACAAGGAGTTTGGTATCAGGTTTAAGTTTAGACCTGAAGTAAAGATAATTGTGTTTTAGATTTGGGATATTGATCTCAAGCTGTGCGTGAGTAATCATCGATATAAAAATTAGTCTTTTAACTTTTTATATTTGAATCTTTTTGGCTCCACATTACCAAGTCTCTGTCTCTTATTCTCCTCATATTCAGAGTAAGTCCCTTCAAAGAAATAAACCTTAGAATCCCCTTCAAAAGCAAGAATATGTGTAGCAACTCTATCTAAGAACCACCTGTCGTGAGAGATAATTACTGCACACCCTGCAAAATTTTCAAGCCCCTCCTCTAATGCACGAATGGTGTTAACATCGACATCATTTGTAGGTTCGTCTAGTAGGAGCACATTCGCCTCCTCTTTTAAGGTCAATGCCAAGTGAAGTCTGTTTCTTTCACCACCACTCAGAATACCACAAAGTTTCTCTTGATCAGCTCCTGAGAAGTTAAATCTTGAAACATAAGCACGAGCATTAACCTCACGATTCCCAAGTTTCACAAACTCTGAGTTATCAGCAATCGTTTCATAAACAGTCCTATCGGGGTCTATCTGCTTATGCTGCTGATCCACGTAGGCTATTTTCACTGTTTCGCCTACTGTAAAATCCCCTTTATCCACACTCTCTATTCCCATTATAAGCCTGAAAAGAGTCGTCTTACCGGCACCATTGGGACCTATAACTCCCACTATCCCTGCAGGGGGGAGTTTAAAGTTAAGATTTTCAAAAAGAAGCCTGTCCCCAAAACCTTTTGAGACTCCTGAAGCCTCTATAACTTTATTACCCAAACGTGGACCATTAGGGATAAATATCTCCAATCTCTCCTCTTTCTGACGCCCATCCTCATTTAACATCTTTTCATAAGCACCCAAACGAGCCTTAGACTTAGCCTGACGTGCCTTAGGAGCCATTCTAACCCACTCTAACTCCCTTTCAAGAGTCTTTCTTCGCTTACTCTCTTGTTTCTCCTCTTTAGCTAATCTCTGACTCTTTTGGTCTAACCAAGAAGAATAATTTCCCTTCCAAGGAATCCCCTCTCCTCTATCTAACTCCAATATCCATCCCGCCACATTGTCGAGAAAATATCTATCGTGAGTAACAGCTATTACTGTCCCCTTATACTGCTGTAAATGCGCCTCAAGCCATTGAACACTCTCTGTGTCGAGGTGGTTAGTGGGCTCATCGAGAAGGAGCACATCAGGCTCTTGGAGAAGAAGCCTGCAAAGGGCTATTCTACGGCGTTCTCCACCACTAAGTGTCTTAACTAAGGCATCTGACTCAGGACAAGAGAGGGCATCCATAGCTCTCTCTAACTTTGAATCTATATCCCACCCCCCAACTTGATCTATCCTCTCTGTAAGCTCCCCTTGCCTGATAATCAACTTATTCATCTGATCATCATCCATAGGCTCGCAGAATTTAAGATTAATCTCCTCATACTCCTTAAGAAGCGTCATAACTTCCGCAACCCCCTCCTCAACTATCTCCTTAGCTGTCTTACTCTCATCAAGATGAGGTTCCTGCTCAAGATAACCAACAGTATAACCGGGTGCCCATACTACTTCTCCTTGATAAGATTTCTCAAGCCCGGCTATAATCTTCATCAATGTCGATTTTCCGGATCCGTTAAGCCCAATAATTCCTATCTTGGCTCCATAAAAAAAGGAGAGGTAAATATCCTTTAATATAACTTTATTATTATGAGGCAGAACCTTTCCAACCCCATTCATAGAGAAAATAATCTTTTCGTCACTCATAATTACAGATTTTTTACAAAAATAGATTAAAAAATCAACTTTTGCACTTCTGCTCTATGATTTCTCTTAAACAAACTCCGTGTTTCTTCTTTATCGCCTTCTCCATAGTCCTTTTACAGTTAAACCCTGCTATCTCCGCTAATTCATTTCCGTTTTTATACTCATCTGCTATATTATTTTCTTCTAGTAGTGACATAATATGTTTAAGACGATATCCATTTACATAACAAGAGAAGTTTTGCTCCTTAGACTGCAATGCACGGGAGATATAAGTTCTGTTACTCCCCGTTGAAGAAGCTAAGTCACCAAGTCTGAGATTCGGATCAAGAAAAAGCATCTTCTCTTGCATTATTTTCTCTATTTTCCTATATGTCATCTCATTTGTAACCTGCTCTCTTGCTTTATATCTATTTTTATACCTCTTCCTAGAGGGAGTCTGCTCCACAGTTATCTTAACTCGAAAGGGCAATTTCAAAGTTTTCCCCATTGCTTCTCCTTATTTTAATCGATCTACACCACTCAGCGGGAGTACAACCTGTGTTGATTTTAAAAGCATTAGTAAATGAAGCATTATTTCTAAACCCACATAGACTGCATAATTCAGTCGTAGATAAAGATTCATCAGCAAAGTAAAGCCGCATAGCTTCCCTAATTCTATAATAATTAACAAATTCTCTAAAGTTTTTATCCATCTTTATATTTATGGTCTTAGAGAGGTAGGATTTGTTTGTAAAAATTCTAACTGCAACCTCTCCAATACTAATATCCGGAGAGAGGTAAGGTTTTTCGTTCTCGAAATAGGCAATTAATCTCTGCTTGACAATATCATACCCCTCCTTTGACTTAGATGTCGAGTCCGGAAGCTCCATTGTCATCTCCTCTTTTGATAGCATATAGTTCTCCTGCTGCTTAAAAATAATAGGGTTATGAGTAAGGCTCAATCCTAATGAGACCAATAATATTATAAAGAGCAAAAACATCGCATTACTATCCCCTTTTATAACCATAGTAGAGAAAAAGAGTGTTAAAAAAAGTAGAAAGAGAGAAGAGAAACCTACTTCGAGGTATCTCATTCTTTTCGTTTTATATTCCTTGTTTCTTAGCCCTACAATCACTTTATAAAGTATTACAATATGTAAAACCAGATTTATGTAGTACTTAAAAATAGTGCCTACAAATGGTTCGGGAAGAAAGAAGTATATAAAATCATCGAAGATTAAAAGAAGGGCAGTAATGATAATAACACCATTTAACACCCTTCTAACTCTAATAGGATTTTCTTTACTGCTAAAATACAAAAAGATAATCGAGAAGAGTAGAAAACAACATTTTGAAAAGACTATATCCTTGAATCCATTCCGATTCATTAAATGAGGGTTGTTAATTATTAAGAGATAATTAACTAAAAAGAGTAATAATAAGAGGGAGAAAAAAAACACCATCCTCTTATCTGAAGTCGCCTTCTCCTCACCTTTAAGGTTTCTTACAGCGTAATACCTTGAAAAAAGGAGGAGTAAGAGTGCTAAATACAGCAGTAACACGACTGCGCCGATAGCAAAAAAATGATCTAAAAAAACAGTTTCCATATAATATAGGTTTTATTGCTTTGTAAAAATACAAAACGAAACTGTTTTTTCTAAATAATGAAATAAAAAGGGAATTAAAAACTGATTTTTAAAATTTTAATCTAATTTTTTATTTTATCAAAACCTTGACCATAAACCCCCATGACGCTTCCTACTGAAATAAATGCTGTTTTATCTATCTCTTTAATGAATCTAAGAACCATATTAGTTTCAGATTTTCTAACGACCACTAATAATATCTTTCCATCTTCTTTAGAATACCACCCTTTTCCATCAAGTACTGTCACCCCACGATGCATAACAGAGGTTATTTTATCAGCGACAGTGACATACTGTTTTGAAAAAATGAATATCTGAACAGACTGTTTGGTTCCTGAGATAAATAGATCGATAGTAGAGCTTGTTACAAACACCATTAAGAAACCGTAAACCACATTTGCAAGTCTTAATCCTATACCATCTTCTGAGGGGAGCAACATAGATGATGAGATAATAAAGATATCCATAATAAGAATTAACTTACCCGTGGAGATGTTTCTATATTTATTTATCATTAATGCAATGATATCTGTTCCCCCTGTACTCCCCCCCTGAGAGAATGTCAGCCCTATACCAAGACCTGAAAGGGCACCTCCCATAAGAGTACAGATTAATTTACCATTAACGACAAACTCCTCAATAAAAGCAGCAGGGATAACCTCCGGCAGTAATTTAAAGAAGAAAGAGACTATTATTACTGCATAAACTGTCTTGAAGCCGAATGATTTACCTAATACTTTAAGAGAGATGAGTAGTAAAAAGATATTCACTATCAAAAAAGTATAGCTGACAGGAAAGCCTGTTGCATACTGAATTATGGCACCTATACCGGATACCCCACCACCCACTAATTTATTAGGCAGTATAAATATAACCCAGCCTCCCGTATAACACAATAACCCGATGGTTATTATGAGATAGGATTTGAAGGCTTCGAAGATTTTTTTAAACCCTTTTTCCATTCTATTTTATTTCCTCCTTTTATTTGTTCAAAACCTTTTCCATAGACACTCATCGCCTGTGTTACTGAGATAAAGGCAGTATTGTCTATCTTTTTAATCTCTCTGTTAATCTCAGTTAACTGGTTTTTTCTTGCAACGATTACCAATACCTTTGTATCATTCTGAGAATACCATCCGGTAGCTTCAAGTGCTGTCACCCCCCTCCCGACCTCTTTAATTATGGTATCTGCTATCTCTTTATACTTAGAGGAAAAAACAAGAATCTGAACAGACTGTTTATTCCCTGTAAGTATCAAATCGAGTGTATATGAGAATGAGACCATTTGAATATAACCATATACCACATCCTGTAGAGATTTATCGGGGAGGAATATAATGGAACCTATAATGACCAAGTCACAATATAGGAAAACTCTACCGGGAGTTACTTCTCTATACTTTGCAATAATCAATGCAATAATATCCGTCCCTCCGGTACTACCCCCCTGAGAAAAGACTATATATATCCCAATCCCTCCTATTGCCCCCCCTATTAGGGCATTGATAAAAGACTCGTTTATATCTGAGCTCCAAGGAAGAATAGTTGGTAAAAATTGGAGCAGAAGGGTGGCAATAACAATACAATAAATAGTCTTAAAACCAAAGCCTTTTCCTAGTACTATTGTTCCAATAATAACAAGGCAGGTATTAATAGCAAAGTACATAGCTGAAACAGGTACTGTTCCGTGTGTAGCATAGTGTATAACTGATGAAAGACCGGTAACTCCACCCCCAGCAATTCCATTTGGAATAAGGAAAGAGGTCCAGCTAAAACAGTAAAGGAAAATTCCTACTGTAATGATAAAATACTCTTTAATAGTTATTGCAATTTTATTATCCATCATCGTTAAAAAACAATATTAATAATTTTAGAGGGTACTACTATTACTTTCTTAATCGGAGAGCCTCCAAGATATTTCTCGCAGTTTGAATCGCCACGTACTGCCTCCTCCACCTCTTTCGGTGAAAGGGACTTTGGAAGTTCTATCTTAAATCTCAATTTCCCATTAAATGAGACAGGGTACTCAAATAAATTCTCTATGGTAAAAGCCTCAACGTATTGAGGGAAAGAGGCTTTTGACACAGACTCATTATGCCCGATCGCACTCCAAATCTCCTCACTTATATGGGGTGCAAAGGGGGAGAGAAGAATCACAAGTGGTTCTAAAACCTCAAGACTTTCACATTTAAGGTCAGAGAGTTCATTTACGGCTATCATAAAGGCAGATACTGAGGTGTTAAATGAGAAGTTCTCTATATCGGTCTCCACCTTCTTTATAAGTTTATGAAGCACTTTCATCTCTGCTGCAGAGGCTTTAATCTCCTTTGGAACATAGACCCCTTCCCTGAAATAGAGCCTCCAGAATTTACGCAAAAACCTATGTACCCCATCTATCCCTTTGGTATCCCAAGGTTTCGACTGCTCCAACGGTCCGAGAAACATTTCGTACATCCTCAGAGTATCAGCACCATAATCATTACATATCTTATCGGGATTTACCACATTATAGAGCGACTTACTCATCTTCTCCACGCCGAAACCGCAGATATATTCCCCCTCTTCCAAAATAAATTCAGCATCGGCATAGTCAGGCATCCAGATTCTAAAAGCCTCTAAATCAAGCCTGTCGTTATTAACTATATTGACATCTACATGCAGTTCGGTGGTATCATAGTTATCTTTTAATCCTACCGAGACAAACTTATTGGTATTCTTGATTCTATAAACAAAGTTAGAGCGTCCCTGAATCATACCCTGATTAACCAGCTTCTTAAATGGCTCCTTCTCACATACATACCCAAGGTCATATAGGAATTTATTCCAAAATCGAGAGTAAATAAGATGTCCCGTAGCATGTTCGGTTCCCCCTATATATAAATCGACATTTCTCCAATATTCGTCAGCCTCACGACTAACTAAAGCTTCCGAGTTATGAGGGTCCATATAGCGTAAATAATAGGCACTACTCCCTGCAAATCCGGGCATTGTGCTCTTCTCTATCGGATACCCATTGTGTCTCCAATCTTTTGCTCGTGCCAATGGTGGTTCTCCGGACTCTGTGGGGAGGAATTTGTCCACCTCCGGAAGTTCGAGCGGCAGGTATTTCTCCTCCATTGCTGTCGCAATACCATTCTTAAAATAGATGGGGAAAGGTTCACCCCAATACCGCTGACGAGAAAAAATTGCATCGCGGAGGCGATAATTGACCTTCCTCTTCCCTATTCCCATCTCCTCAACTCTGTCTATCGCAGCAGGAATTGCCTCCGCTACGGACATTCCATTGAGGAACCCGGAGTTACACATAACCCCCTCCTTCGCATCAAAACTCTCCTCTGAAATATCGCACCCCTCAATAAGAGGGACAATAGGAAGGGAAAATTGCTTCGCAAAGGTGTAGTCTCGGCTATCGTGGGCAGGTACTGCCATAATTGCACCCGTTCCATACCCTGCAAGTACATATTCTGAAATCCAAATAGGAACTCTCTCATTCGTCAGAGGGTTAAGGGCATAGGAGCCACTAAAAACCCCGGTAGCAGTATGTGTCTCCGCAATTCTCTCCCTCTCTGTTTTGGTTTTAGCCTTCTGCAAATAAGCCTCTACTGCTGATTTTTGGTCGGGAGTTGTCAATTTCTCCACCCACTCACTCTCCGGAGCAAGAACCATAAAAGTTACCCCGAAGATGGTATCTGCACGCGTGGTAAAAATCGTCATATCATACTCTTGTTCTCCGTTTGAGACCTTAAATATCATCTCCGCACCTTGTGAACGCCCAATCCAATTCCTCTGCATCTCTTTCAGAGAATCTGTCCATTCAAGACTCTCCATATCATTAAGCAGTCGCTCGGCATAAGCAGAGACTCTCAACTGCCATTGAAGCATCTTTTTCTGCTCCACAGGGAACCCGCCCCTAACTGAAACCCCCTCTTTTACCTCATCATTTGCAAGAACAGTCCCCAATTTCGGACACCAATTTACCGAAGTTTCCCCTTGATAAGCGATTCTATATCTCATTAAAATATCAGACTTCTCTTTCTCAGTGAAGCTGATCCACTCAGAAGCGGAGAAACCCTCTATCTGCTCAGAATTAGCATTTATATTTTCATTCCCCTCCCTCTCAAAAATGGCAATCAACTCGGAAATAGGCTCTGCTTTATCGTTAGTACGATTATACCATGAGTCGAACATCTTTAAGAAAGCCCATTGTGTCCATTTATAGTAAGCGGGGTCGCATGTACGAACCTCTCTTGACCAATCATAAGAGAAACCAATTCTATCTAACTGCTCTCGATATCTGTTAATATTGACATTGGTGGTTTCAGCAGGGTGTTTGCCGGTCTGAATAGCATATTGCTCTGCGGGGAGCCCGAAAGCATCATACCCCATAGGGTGAAGGACATTAAACCCTTTTAGTCTCTTGTAACGACTATAAATATCACTCGCTATATAACCGAGGGGGTGACCAACATGAAGACCTGCTCCGGAAGGGTAGGGAAACATGTCGAGGACATAATATTTTGGCTTTGAGCTCTCTGTTTCTACTTTATATGTTTTATGTTTAACCCAGTATGCCTGCCACTTTTTTTCGATTTCAAGAAAGTTATACTCCATAATTATTCAATAATAAACTGCAAATGTATGAAAAAATGAGCAACCTTCATATTTGAGACTTGTAATTAGATGCATAGTTCCTACAAATGTAAAGTCTTTTTGAGTGGCAAAGTCTCCCCCCACAATATTGCAGGGTTAATTGTTATTGCATGTCTAATAAATCTTTGGGGTTTGACGTTAAATCTACTACCGACTTACTGCATATTAGCAAAGTGCTATCATTTTGTAATTTCATCTTGAATTTCATTGTGTTATAATCTTTGTAAAATGTAATTACATATCGTCCCCGTAGTGGATTATCGGGTACATTAAACAAAATTGTATCAAGTGCATTTTTTCCTGTGGCAAGTTCCCAAGTACCTTTTGACTGTTTAATGTTTTGCTTGCAAAGTGAAGGTAAATCACAAACTTGTTTTTGCCTTATTATCATTTCATTACTACAAATCTCTGTATGCCAATTCCTGTTTAAAACAACACAACTATCTAAATCCAAAGCCCACAAACCAACCAATCTTTTTTCTGTTTTCGATTGACAGGAAAAGAGCAATACAACAAAGCAAAATACGGATAATAACTTAACAAGTTTAATTTTCATGCTGTTTAATTTTCTTTGGGTCGTAGTGGCGGGCGTGGGAGTCAAGCAGGTCAAGAGTTCCTCTGGTCTCTTCTGATAGATATTTGTATTCTGCTTTCAAAGTCCCATTCTGTTGTATAACAGCAACTAAGTTAAGAATATTGTATTCAAAATGCAAGTTTTTAATATAAACTTATTTTAAGACGAAACTCTACCTGCTCTTAAGCCTAAATTCTACGGGAAGTGAGTATTTTACCCGCACTTTTTTCGAGCCTATCTCTCCTGCTTTCCATTTAGGGGAGACTGATACCACTT
>CAYSND010000033.1:0-8205 GCA_964432305.1 uncultured Muribaculaceae bacterium
GGGCGAAGGTACTCTATAAAAAAAGGAACCGATAATCCTTCAAAAAAGAGGAATATCGGTTCTTTAATATTTATCTCTTCCGGCACATCAGTATAGATGGAGATAATAACTTCTCCTTGGGTGCCGTAAGATTTTAACACCTGAGCTATTGGCAGCAAATTATCTTTTGCTGTCAACATAAAATTATGCTTCAGGAGTTTCTGCCGGTACTTCGGCGGGCGTTTCAGCAGCAACAGGAGCTTCTTCAACCACAGGAGCTTCCGCAACAGCAGGAGCTTCCGCAACAGCAGGAGCTTCCGCAGCTTTTGCAGCAGCCTCTTCAGCAGCCTTTGCAGCAGCCTCTTCAGCTCTCTTCTTAGCAATAGCTTCAGCTCTTTCTTGATTTACTTTAGCCTCACTGCTATGAGCAGCTGACTCAGCATCTTTATTAGCTTTAACTATCCCCTGTTTCTTAGACGAAATCTTACCGTCTCTCTCTAATTTCCAAGCATCCCATTTCTGCTGAGCTACCTCTTCGGTAATAGCCCCCTTCTTAACTCCACCTTCAAGGTGTCTTTTAAGAAGAACTCCTTCATAAGAGAGGATACGGCGAGTGGTCTCTGTAGGTTGAGCACCATTATGAAGCCACTGTAATGCTTTCTCGCTATCAAGAACGATGGTTGCAGGGTTAGTGTTTGGATTGTAAGAGCCGATCTGCTCAATAAAACGACCGTCACGAGGTGAACGGCTATCAGCCACTACTATGTGAAAGTAAGCATGATTCTTCTTTCCACGGCGGGCTAAACGAATTTTAACAGCCATAATAAGGTTTATTAAAGTTTATTAAATTATATAACTTCCTAATCTTCTCGAGAAAAGGCGTGCAAAGATATAAAGTTTTTTTAAATAAAAAGAAAAAGGAACAATGATTCACATCACTATCCCTTTTTTTTACTTAACCTAAAACTTAACCTATGAAAAAACTATCTGACTTATTAACATCCAAAGTCCGTGCCAAAGTTTTTTTTAGGTAAAAATTTTTGTTAAATTTTTATTGCACCGGTAGTACCGAAATAATTTTTACTGGTGTAACTGGTCTATCTCTTCCGTCGGTAGGAGTGGCTGCTATTTTATCAATAACATCCAGTCCTTCAATAGTTTCACCAAAAACAGTATATTGACCATCAAGCTGAGCGCAGCTCTGAGGGTTTTCAACAATATAAAACTGTGAACCGGAAGATTCTCTCTGTGGATTAGCTACATCACCTTTACGTGCTGCTGCGAGAGCCCCTTTTTTATGTTTATGAGCCGCTATAAATTCTGCAGGGATAGTGTAGCCCGGACCACCTGTCCCATACCTATCGACATTAAGGGTATCTTTTGTAAGAGGGTCTCCTCCCTGAATCATAAACCCTTTGATTACTCTATGAAATAGAATATTATCAAAGAAATTTTCTGAAGCTAACTTTACAAAATTATCTCTATGGAGAGGGGTGTCTTTATAAAGTTTGATTTTAATTTTCCCTTCTGTAGTTTCGATTACAAACAGAGGCTCTTCGGGAAGTTGAGCCGGATCAAATGCTAATGCTTTTTCCATGGTAGCTGTTGAGTCTTTAATGGTGGTTTCAGGTTCCTGTGAATCGGTAGCTTTCGTCTTTGGATTACTACCGCAGGAGGCTAAAACCAGTGATAAAATAATAATAGATGTAAAAATTCTAGTTTTCATAACTGTTGCTTTTAATAGAGCGCAAATATAAGAAAATATTACCTAAATTTGCATTGAGATATTATAATGAGATGAACAATAAATCTGCCCTGAAAAAACTTGCAGGAGAGACCGCTATTTATGGAATGAGTACCATCCTTGCACGTTTCATCAATTTCCTGTTTTTACCACTTTATACCTATATTCTGAGTACAACTGATTATGGTGTACTTACAGAGTTTATGGCATATATAGCTGTTCTTCAAGTTGCTCTAACGATGGGACTTGAGACAGGGTGTTTCCGATTTGCCAATAAAGAGGGGGTAGAGCCGAAGCAGGTATTTGCCAATGCTCTCTTTTCAGTCTCTGCTGTATCTCTGATATTTCTATTTGCGATGATCTTCTTCGGAGAGAGTATCTCCGAGGCAATGGGTTATAAAGGGTATTATCTCTGTTATATCTATATCGGATTAATTCTCGCAATAGACTCATTTACCGCTATCCTCTTTGCTAAACTAAGGTTTGAGTCAAAGGCTTGGAGGTTTGCAATATTTAAAACAGTTAAGATTTTAGTCGAAACAGGAACTAACTTGCTACTCTTCCTTTGGTTCCCAAAATTTGCCCTCTCTCATCCTGATAATTTTCTTCTCCATTTTATTTCGTCTAAGCCCGACTTCTCATACCCGATATTTTCAATATGTATAAGTTGTTTGGTCGTATTTTTATTATTTATTCCCGATTTTATAACTCTTATCAAGTCTAAAATCTCCTTAAACAAAGCTCTATGGAAAAGACTTATGTGGTATTCACTCCCTCTTATGGTAGCGGGACTTCCGGGTATAATTAATGATTTCTTAGATAGAATACTCTTTAGATTTTTTAATGTTGATGATACTATTTGGCGTTCAGAGCTTGGAATCTATCAGGCAGCTGTGAAAGTAGCTGTAATAATGTCCCTTTTCGTCCAGATGTTTCGTTTCGCTGCCGAGCCATTCTTTTTTAGTCGTGCTAAAGAGAAGGACTCCAAAGAGTTATATGCAAAGGTTATGGAGTATTTCGTAGGTTTCTGTATGCTTATTTTCCTCGGAGTTATCTTCTATATCGATATTCTTCAATTTATAGTTGGGCGCGATTTTAGAGTCGGGATGGGGATAGTGCCGATAATGCTTCTCTCCTATGTAATGCTTGGAATGTTGTTTAATGTCTCAATGTGGTATAAACTTTCAGACCGCTCCTCTTATGCCATTTATATTACCCTTGCAGGTCTTGTCGTAACCTCTGTAATAAATGTGGTCTTTCTCCCCAAATACTCATATTGGGCGGCTGCCTGGGGACACTTCTTTAGTTATTTTATAATGCTTGTAATAAGCGTATTGCTCGGTAATAAGTTTTATCCTATCCCTTATAACTGGAAGAAAATTTTCAGCATAATAGGGATGGCTCTTCTACTTTACGGGGTGACACTCCTACTTCCCGAAGGGTGGAGTCTTGCTCTAAAACTTACCATTAAGACACTCTTGATAGGAATTTATATTGTCTCATACTATTTATTGGAAAAAAATGAAAGTAAAAATCGTAAACAACTCTCCGTTTGATCTCCCTAAATATGCCACAGAGTTCTCCGCAGGTATGGATTTGCGTGCAAATCTAGAAGAACCTGTCTGTATGAAGCCCCTCCAAAGGGCAATAATCCCCACAGGGCTTTTTATTGAACTCCCTGCAGGGTATGAGGCGCAGATTCGTCCCCGTAGCGGACTTGCTGCAAAGCATGGGATTTCGATTGTCAATACCCCGGGAACCATTGATGCAGACTATCGTGGTGAGATAAAGGTAATTTTAGTCAATCTTTCAAACGAGGATTTTCTCGTCTGCCGTGGAGAGAGAATTGCCCAGATGGTTATTGCAAGGCACGAAACAATTCTTTGGGAGGAGGTAGAGGAACTCGCACCGAGCCAGAGGGGAGAGGGTGGTTTTGGCTCCACAGGGAAGAAGTAGAACAATAAAAATTTATTGCAATGAATTTCAATGATGCTTGTTTTCAAAAATTGTGGGAAAGTTTCAATCGCTCCACAGGGGTCTGCACAGATAGTAGAAAGGTGGCTCCGGGGAACCTTTTCTTCGCACTAAGGGGAGACAATTTTGATGGGAACCTCTTTGCACAGAGTGCCATTGAACAGGGTGCTATTTGTGCAGTGGTAAATGATGAGACACCCTACGGGTGGGATGCTGAGACAATACCCCCTGAGATTAAATCTGCAATACTTCCTGTTCCTGACCCTCTAAAGGCTCTTCAACTCCTTGCTTGTCGTCACCGCTCCCAATTTAATATCCCTGTTATTGCCCTTACCGGCACCAATGGGAAGACTACCACAAAGGAGTTAATCCGTGAGGTACTCGCAAAAAAATATAATGTCTCTACCACCGAAGGGAATCTGAACAATAGCATAGGGGTTCCATTGACACTCTTTAATCTAAGTGCCGAAACAGAAATAGCAGTTATCGAAATGGGGGCAAGCCACCCAGGTGATATTAAAGAGCTTGTGGAGATAGCTCTCCCTACTTATGGGCTGATTACCAATGTCGGAAAGGCACATCTTCTCGGTTTTGGCTCTTTTGATGGGGTTAAAAAGACCAAAGGAGAACTTTATGACTATCTTCAAAGGACAGCCGACAGAGCCTTTTATAATATAGATAATCCTTATTTGCGTGAAATGATTTCATTAAGGCCTGATCTTAATTCTATCCCTTATGGGCTTAATTATCAAGGTGGTAAAGTTCTATCCGTAACCGAAGTAGAACCATTTTTACGTCTCGAAATCGAAGGGAGAGTTATATCTACACACCTTGTCGGGTCATATAATGCCGATAATGTTATGACCGCACTTGCAGTCGGAAAACATTTTGGTGTCCCATTTGAAGATGCCGCTGCTGCTATTTCTGCCTATTTCCCTACAAATAACCGTTCAGAGCTTCGTAAGACTACTAATAATCTGCTTGTAATAGATGCCTATAATGCAAACCCTACAAGTATGAGGGCTTCACTTGAGAACTTCGAGGAGACTGCTTTTGAAAACAAAATGCTGATACTTGGAGATATGCGTGAACTTGGTCAAGACTCTCTTAAAGAGCATAGAGAGACAATGGAGTTTATCAACTCTATGAATGTTGCTCAGACCATTTTAGTGGGTGAAGAGTTTGGAGCATTAAAATCAGAGAATCATAACGAGAAGAATCTCCTCTTTTTCCCCTCTTCCGAAGAGTTAAAGAGATATCTAAAAGAGAACCCACTAAAAGGGTATACTATATTAATAAAGGGTTCCAACGGAATTAAATTACAGAGTGTGGTGGAGTGGCTCTAAAGAAAAGCAATGAATTTCTTAGGGCGTGGTACGGGGGTAATTACTTCGGAGATAACTAACTCTCCTTTCATCTTTTTATAGTCTTTATGAGCATCTAACACAGAGCGGTAAAACTCCTTCTTGCCTGTTATTAAGTAGATTAGGGCAATGACACCATCAATGCACATCCTTACAAAAATAATCCTTCTTTTAGAGTGTCGTGGAAGATTTTTATAGAGCATGAGGAGATTGTTCCTAAAATTCAGGTAGAGTTTTCGTGGAGAGTTATTAGGGAGTGTTCCTCCTCCTACATGATAGATAAGTGATTTAGGGACCACCCAAACTTGCTCTCCGAGAAGTTTTGCCCTCCAGCAGAGGTCAATTTCCTCCATGTGTGCGAAGAAAGATTCATCAAAACCACCTAGCCTCTCCCAAAGAGTTCGGCGGATCATAAGTGAAGTGCCGGAAGCCCAAAAGATCTCTGCAGGGGTGTCGTATTGTCCTTTATCTCTCTCAATCCTTGAAAGGACACGTCCACGACAATAAGGGAAACCATACATATCAATAAGTCCACCGCAAGCGCCTGCGTGCTCAAAATACTCCGGATTAGCATAAGAGAGTACCTTCGGGGCACAAATCCCTATTTCGGGATGGCTCTCCATAAATTCAAAAAGGTGAACAAACCATCTTTCAGCGACCTCCACATCGGAGTTAAGGAGTAAATAGTAATCGAATTTCTCTTCTCTGCTCCCAAGCTCTTTTAGAGCCCTATTATACCCCCCTGTAAAACCATAGTTGTTATCAAAAGGAATTACCTCAATCTCCGGATAGTGCTCTGCCAACCACCCTTGTGAGCCATCGGAAGAGCCATTGTCGGCTATAAATATTTTAGAAGGACACCCCCTTGTGGAGGGTGTCCTATTTATTAATGAGGGGAGAAACTTTTCAAGGAAATGTTTCCCATTCCAATTTAGTATTACTATGGCTGTCTGAGACATAAACCGATTATGCAGGTTTTTCTCCTGTAACTCTCTCAAGCCATTTAACCATTCCAAGCATAGCTCCCATCGAAAGAGTACAAGCCACCACGAATACAAGCCAAGTAGCCCAAAGAGGAATGCTGTCATAAAGAATACCACCTATGAATAGCAACTGATTTCCAAGTGCAGTGGCAGTTAACCAGCACCCCTGCATCACACCTTGAAGGTGTGGAGGAGCAACTTTTGATACAAATGAAAGTCCGAGAGGCGAGATAAAGAGCTCTGCTGTGGTCAGAATGAAATATGTTCCGAACAGAAGCATCGGGGAGATACGTTGAGCATTATCAAGTCCACCCTGAGCAGCAACTTCAGATGCTGAAGGGAGACCCATTGAACCGATAGACATAACGATATAAGCAATAGCTGCTATACCCATACCGATTCCGATCTTTCTTGGAGTGGATGGCTCCTTCCCTTTTGCCCTTAACCATCCGAATATTCCGATAATTATAGGGGTGAGGAATACCACAAAGAAAGGATTAATAGATTGGAATATCTCTGCACCGACTATCTGAGTGAATCCGAGGTCTATATTAATGGCACTTAAATCTGTGTAATCTCGTGCAAACCAAGTAAGGGTAAGACCATTTTGGTGGAAAGAGAACCAGAAGAAGATTACCACTGCAAAAACTGCAAGTAAAGCATATATTCTCTGTTTAATCTCTTTAACGCTCATCTGAACATCAGAATCACCTGAAGCTGAGGCTTTCTTTTTATCCTTAGGGTCAGGAAGTCTCTTTTTATTAGTTAAGAAAATAATCAAAGAGATAGCCATTGCTACGATAGCTGCTCCAAATGCATAGTGGAACCCTGTGTTGAATACATTTAGATAGTCGTTTGAGAATTTAAGGAGCGTTTCAGGTGCACCACTTAAAGAGGCTGAACTTGCGAGTTCTGTAAGACGAGCTGTAGCCTCAGGTGTGATGGTACCATCTATATATCTGTGGCAAAGTTCAGGTAGATCGGGATTATAAGCGAACTGATTTCTTGTTAGCCACCAGTTTCTCACACCTATTGCAATAAATGGGGCAAAGAATCCTCCGATATTAATAAACATATAAAATATCTGGAATCCGACGTCCCTCTTAGCGGCATACTCTTTATTGTCATAGAGCTGACCTACTACTGCCTGTAAGTTACCTTTGAATAGACCATTACCAAATGCTATTACGAAGAGTCCGACACAAGTCAAAGCAAGGAAGATACCGAGATTGGATACAGGTGTGGGGGTCGGAATAGCTATTACAAAGTAACCGACAGCCATAAGAATAAGACCTGTAAGAATGGTACCCTTATAATTCCTTGTTTTATCGGCAATTAAACCTCCGACAAGTGAAAGAACATAGATAAGAGCATAAAAAATGGAATAAATTAACCCGGTAGGACCTTTAGGTAGTCCGAATTTAGCTGATAGGAATAGAGTCAGAATTGCCATCATAATGTAGAAGCCAAAACGCTCACCCATATTTGCTAAGGCGGCTGCAATCAGTCCTTTCGGCTGACCATTCCTATTGGATACATAAACAAATGTAGCGGAAGCAATAAGAATGATAATAGCGATAATAAAAATAGTCATAAAGTTTTTATTTTAATTATAATTATTAAGTAAATCCTTTGGTTATAGTTTGCAAAGATATTAAAATTAATAAAAAATAAAGGTTTTTTATAAAAAATGGGTAACTTTGTTTCCACATAGTTGAAAGATGTATAGAATTTTATATTATCCGCTTCTTTTATTGGTATACCTAGTCTCTTTTTTACCATTAAAAGTGCATTATTTTTTTGCAGACATACTATCATTCCTTTTAAGGTATGTGTTTAGGTATCGTAGCTCCGTTATCTATATAAATCTCGCACGCTCATTTCCTTCTCTCCGTTACGGGGAATTTAAAAAGATATATAAGCAGGTATATAGAAATCTTGCGGATATTATGGTTGAGGCGATATGGGCTTTTACCCGGTCGTCAGAGAGGGTTGCTAAAAGGATTACATTTGAGAATTATCACCTTATAGCAGAAGCTTTGAAAGAGAATAAGAATGTTATGCTACTCGCCGGGCATCAGGGGAACTGGGAGTATTATACTGTTGTAAAAAATTATAGAATTTCCGGTGATATGGTCGTCCCTCTTTCAGATTCGATAAC
>CAYSND010000033.1:8305-13188 GCA_964432305.1 uncultured Muribaculaceae bacterium
TAAAAAATTATAGAATTTCCGGTGATATGGTCGTCCCTCTTTCAGATTCGATAACAGTGTATAAGTATCTTGAAAGCAAGTTTATGAATAGACTTACAGAAAAGATTAGAAATAAACATCAGGCGGTTACTCTTTATGATGCAAAGAATGTATTAAAAAAGATTATTGCCAGAAAAGAGCAGGGAGGACTCTATTTGATGCTTGGGGACCAGGCTCCTCCCCCTTCAGGAACTGACCGTGCTTATGAGTTTGAGTTTCTTCACCAAAAGACTTTAATGTTAAGTGGTCCCGAATTTGTATCTAGAGAGATAGATGCGACAGTCTTTTTTTTGGAGAATGACAGATATGAGAGGGGAAAGTACAGGATTAGACTTACGAAAATATGTGATTTTGCCTCACAAACTGAGAGTCAGTTTATTACAAGAGAATATGCGAGGCTGCTCGAAGAGAGTATAAATTTAAATAAATCTAATTGGCTCTGGAGCCATAGAATGTGGAAACGAAATAAAACGATATAATAACGATATGAAACCAAAATTTTATTTAGCCATAGTGCTTTTTTTAACATTTGTTTTTCTTAATGTTTCTCCCCTTAAAGCTCAAGTATATCATTCAGGAGATCCTGTTACGGAGGGTGTAACTATTTACTCTCTTCCAAGTACGGCTCTGATTTTGACAGTTGATGCTGAGAGGGAGGTATATACCCCCGGTCCTTATGCTAAGTTTGCACAGAAGTACTTGGGCATAACTGTTCCCCAAGAGGCAAAAGACTCATATCAACTCCTCTCCATTAAACTCACACCATATCTTGAAGCGGACCCTTCTCAAAGGTATATTATGAATCTTGCGGAGGTTCGTAATCCTCAGGCTGCTACAGGTCTTTTAAAGTTTACCTCCCAAGGGTTGGTGCTTTTGTTAGACCAAGAGAAAGGGCAGGGGAGTTACTGGAGTTTCCCAACATTAGTAGATAAACTCGCAATAAACTCTAAGGAGGCAACCCAAAATTTTACCAGTACAGAGACTACCCTATATAAAAATGTTAAAAATAGTGAAGGTGGGTATGAAAAAGTAGCTATCCAACAGAGTCAAGTTGTGGAAAAGAGTCCTGAGAAAAAGGCTCAAGAGGTCGCAGACCTGATTTTCAAACTAAGACAAAAAAGGATTGACATTATAACAGGGGACACTGATGCGACTTTTAGCGGAGAGGCTCTTGGTGCAGCAATAAAAGAGATCAACCGTCTAGAAGAGGATTTTATGTCACTGTTTCTCGGTAAAACCGAGACTGCCTCCCAAAGTATGGTTTTCACTGTTATTCCAAAGGCAGATGCCCCACGACAGCTCTATATTGCCTTTAGGTTTTCACCCACACTGGGTATTTTATCCCCCACCACTCTCACAGGAAGACCTATTGTTCTCGAATTGACTCCGGAATCTCCTAAAACAACGAATGACAAAGAAGAAGTTTCAAAGAAGAAAACCAGCGAGCCGGATCCAAAGAAGAATCCTCTTATCTATTATCGTGTCCCCTCTGTGTGCCAGCTAAAAGTACTTGATGGAGAAGAACTTCTTTTGCAGTCCAGGATGCCTATTTATCAGCTTGGAGAGATACTCTCTTTCCCTGTAAAAATGCTTAAATAATTTACTAATTAAAACCAAATATTATGACAATAAAAGATTTAGAACCCAAAAGAGTGTGGAAACATTTTCATTCTCTAACACAAATCCCTCGTCCCTCTAAAAGAGAGGAGAAAGCCGTAGTTTTTCTTGAAAAATTCGGGAAAGATCTCGGACTTGAAACCATTAGAGACCATATTGGTAATATTATTATCCGCAAACCTGCTACCCCGGGTATGGAGAACCGTAAAGGGATTATCCTTCAGGCTCATATCGACATGGTACCCCAGAAAAACAATGATAAAGTTCATGATTGGGACAATGACCCTATCGAGACAAGAATAGTAGGGGAGTGGGTTTATGCCAATGGAACCACCCTTGGAGCAGATAATGGAATGGGATGTGCTGCAGCAATGGCAGTTTTAGAGGCTACCGACTTGGTTCATGGTCCTGTGGAGGCTCTCTTCACTATAGATGAGGAGACAGGTATGACAGGAGCAAGAGAACTTCGTCCTAACGTGCTAAAAGGGGATATTCTCATTAACCTTGATTCAGAAGATGAAGGGGAACTCTATGTAGGGTGTGCAGGTGGTCTTGATGTTACTGCAGAGTTTAAATACTCCCAGGAGCCAATGCCTGCAGGATTCGAAGCATTTGAATTAAGTGTGAAAGGGCTCCGCGGAGGGCACTCAGGAATGGAAATCAATGAGGGGAGAGGGAACTCCAATAAGATACTTGTTAGGGCACTCCTCCCTTTCCTAAGGGACCTTGGAGGGAAATTGATCTCAGTAGAGGGTGGAAACCTTAGAAATGCCATCCCCAGAGAGGCTTCAGCAAAGGTTGCACTCCCCAAGGAGAGTGTGGCAAAAGCAAAAGCATTGTTTGAAGCGCTTTATAAACATGCGAAGAATGAGTATGAGCCCATTGATCCTAATCTCGAAATGGCGATGAACCCTACCGCCGCTGCTCCTGTTATGGCCGGTGATGTGGCTTTACGTGCTGTTAAAGCAGTTTATGGGTGTCCGAATGGTGTTGATAGAATGAGTCTCGCTATGGAGAACCTTGTGGAGACCTCTAACAATCTTGCTATTTTCAAAAGCGATAATGGAACCATCTATATCAAAACTTTAATGAGAGGCTCTATTGACTCTGCTAAGGAGGATCTTAGCGAAGCGATTCGCGCGGTTTTTGAACTTGCAGGGGCTAAAGTTACCCTTTCAGGGGGGTATTCAGGGTGGCAGCCTAATATGAAATCACCTATCCTTACTGCCATGAAGAGTGTTTATAAAGAGATGTTTGGAGTGGAGCCTGCTGTTAAAGCGATTCACGCAGGTCTTGAGTGTGGAATACTTGGAGGGAACTATCCTAATTGGGATATGATTTCATGCGGACCTACCCTTCGCTCACCTCACTCACCTGATGAAAGATGCCTTATCCCGACAGTCGATAAATGGTGGAAATTCTTGGTAGGTGTATTAGAAAATGCACCTGTTAAATAGTTTTTTTGTAGATTTAGAGATTATTGCTATATTTGCAGCCCTTTTGGTAATTCCGAAAGGGCTTTATTTATTACTAATTTAATTAAAATCAGAATGTTAAAACAGTACGAGACCGTTTTCATTGCAACTCCCGTTTTATCTGATGCCCAGATGAAGGAAGCGGTAGAAAAGTACAGAACTCTCATTACCTCTGATGGTGGAGAGATAGTACATGAAGAGAATTGGGGACTTAAGAAGTTGGCATACCCGATTCAAAAGAAGACTACAGGTTTTTATTACCTTATCGAGTTTAAAGCTGATCCTCAGTTTGTTCAAAAACTCGAATTGAACTACAAGAGAGATGAGAGGATTATTCGTTTTCTCACCTTTGCTATGGACAAACACTCAATTGCTTACGCAGAGCGTCGCCGTGCAAACAGACAAGCTGCAGCAGAAGCAACTAACACATCTAACTAAGGAGGGATATTATGGCATCAAACAATGAAATTCGTTATCTGAATCCTCCCACAGTTGAGGTTAAGAAGAAAAAATACTGCCGTTTTAAAAAGACCGGTATTAAGTATGTTGACTATAAAGATCCTGAATTTTTAAAGAGATTCCTTAATGAGCAGGGGAAAATTCTCCCTCGTCGTCTTACCGGTACCTCTCTAAAATTCCAGAAAAAAGTGGCTCAGGCTGTTAAACGCTCGAGACATCTTGCTTTATTACCTTATGTTACTGACTTATTGAAATAGGAGAAGAAGATTATGGAAGTTATACTAAAACAAGATGTATATAAATTAGGGCACAAGGATGATTTAGTAGTTGTTAAAAACGGTTATGCTACCAATTATCTTATCCCTCAGGGATTAGCTATTATGGCTACCCCTTCTGCAAAGAAAGTTCACGCTGAAAACCTAAGACAGAGGGCTCATAAAGAGGCTAAGATTCGCGAAGAAGCGACAGCTTTAGCAGTTCAGCTTGAAGGAACTACAGTTAAAGTAGTTACCAAAGTTAGCTCTACAGGGAAGATTTTCGGTTCTGTGAATAACATTCAGGTAGCTGAAGCTCTTGCAGCTCAAGGTATAGAGGTTGAACGTAAAAACATTACCATCAATGATGCTGATAAGCTCCAGGAAGTGGGTATGTATAGCGGTGTAGTTAAATGCTATAAAGACATTAAAGCTAACATCAATATCGAAGTAGTAGGAGAGGAGTAATTCTCATTCCCATATTATAAAAAAAGACCGACAAATTATTGTTGGTCTTTTTTATTTATCCTTGTTAAGTATAATCAGGGCAGCAATTACCCCCGGAATCCATCCGAGTAGTGTAAGTATAAAGACTATTACAAATGAGCCACAGCCGTGATCTACCACAGCCAACGGAGGGAAAATTATAGCTAAAATTACTCTCAGTAGTGACATTTCATAGATTTTTAATGTTCAAAGGTAGTAAAATAGTAGAAATTAACATAGGTAAAAATTTCATTTTTTTTCTACTTAAAAAAACTGTGCTATATTTGCAATTAATTAGCAATTAAATAAAGCGAGTGATATTTAGTTCGCCGATTAATGATACTATTTTATTTTATTACGTTTCTCTCGCATGTCCCCTTTAGAGTGCTTATTTTGACATCAAAGCACTTAGTAGTTCTAAAGAACTGAATAGTTCTTAATATCATGATTTCATGACATTTTAAGTTATTTTTTATTGTTTCCCACATTTTTATAGTACTAAAACTTACGACTGAAACGAGTTCATATTATCCTTTTCTGACTTTTCCTACCC
>CAYSND010000034.1:0-13062 GCA_964432305.1 uncultured Muribaculaceae bacterium
TTTATCTCTGCTCTTATCGAATTAGTCCAGGTGGAGGGTTTCTCCTGCTCTTTTACGGCATACCAGGCATTTGAATAGGCTGCTGTTCCACCAAGTCGAGTCTCTAAAAAGTCGTTTCTAAAGACAAAAGTCAGATTTTCTCTTAATGTAAGTGTTGAAGTTCTACCTACTACCAAATCATTCATAATCTCCTCTATGGTTTTTGCTTCCCCTTTTCCGGTATAATTAAGCCTGCTCGAGAGAGAGAGATTGGTAAAGGACATTATTGAGAATTTTGACTTTGCTATAGGGGTATTGAACATAAATCTACCAAACATAGTATAACTCCCCTCCTTAGAGTTAATTGGGGCGGAGTGTTGTACACCCGCTGCATTATACCAACTCGCATTGGTAATATCATCCTTAGTATAAGTTACACCGGCTCCGGCATTAAGAGAGGCATAATTGCTCATATTGGTATATCTGTAGTTTCCTCTAACAGAGTGAGCGAAGGAGGGTTGTAAAGAGGGGTTACCAAGTGAAATATAGAGTGGGTTTGAATTATCGGGAACCGGTTGGAGTTGGGTAATGGAGGGTTGATCTGTACGACCGGAATAGTTAATTCTTAAAAACTTATAATCTGAGAATCTATAATCAAATCTTGCAGAGGGGGAGAAATTTAACACTGAGTATGACAATACGCTATCTCTGTTCTCTGTAAAGAGTTTCGTAACACTCTTTGTCGAAGATGGCTGGAGACTAAACCCTACCTGTACATTATACTTCTCCTCTTGCTTCATTAGATTGAGCTGAGCATTCTGATTTATAAATGTATTATCGTACTTATTGGAATATTTATAATCAAACTTGTCGTATTTACCTGTTAGTTTATTGAAACTATTGGTTAGCTTTTCAGACTCAGATAGATTATAAGCATATCTGTACGCTGCTTCTAAAAAGAAGTTCTTCCCTAATGGTTCTGTATAAGAGAGGCGACCACTAAGTGAGTAGGATTTGGAACTCCTCGTGTATTGTTGATCCACCACAGACGAGTCTTTTAGGATATCATTTTCATAACGATTTGTAACCGATTTATTGTTTCCGTTAAGTCCGTTATTAGAGATTCCATACTCTATATTAAGAGATATGGTTCTCCCCTTTGCCTCCCCTATCTTCTGTCTTAATAGCAACGAGCCATTTGCCCTTAATGTACTATTATCCCCAGAGGATTTACTATAACCATCATTTATCTTCCCTGTAAGCGAATTATCAGAGGAGAATTTCGAGGTTTCGAGGAAATCTCCGTATCCTATATTAAACTGAGGACGAAAAAGAATTGAGGTCTTTTCTGAAATTTTCCAGTCTATTTCCGCCCCTGCTCTATGTCCCTCTGTCTCTTTATGGCTCTCACCATTGTTAATGGTAGTAAGGATTTCATCATTGGAGATAAAAGTATTCTTTGTGCTCTTCTCTAAAAGGTCATTCATAGTTCCATTGTAGAGGTAGTTACCGCCGATTTTCATTGCATCCTTTGGGAGAAGATAACCATTCATGTTAGTTCCTGCCATCCAAGAAGTGGTAATCCCATTACTCCCGCCAAACATTCCACCACCTGAGGTACCTCCCCCCATTCCTCCGCCACTCCTTCCGGAGGTTGAACGCATACTACTCATAATATCATTGGTCATATCTCTAAAACCTCTATCATTGGTATTGTTCCCATTCGCGATAAAGCTAAGTTGCGTTCTATCTGTAAACCTACCGATCATTGCTGCACCTTGATAACGAGCATCATTCTCCTCTCTCCCTATATCCATACCACCACCGGCACTTACATTTCCGAACCACCCCCTCATCATACCGGGTATAACAGATAAATCTATAATTGTCTCCTCATTTCCATCATCTATGCCGGTAAATTCTGCCTGATCTGACTTTTTATCCACCACTTTTACCTTATTAACCATCTTGGCAGGGATGTTTTTAAGTGCCAACTGAGGGTCATCCAAGAAGAAGGTCTTCCCATCTATTGTTATTTTATTAATTGTCTTACCATTAGCAGTTATTGTCCCATCACTCGCTATTTCAAGTCCGGGGAGTTTCTTTAGGAGCTCTTCAAGCATTGCATTGTCAGTTACCTTAAAGGAGGCTGCATTATACTCTATAGTATCTTTTTTTACCACAATAGGGTTTCCCAATGCAGAAACCACCACATGGTCAAGTGTGGTAATATCTTCATGCATCATAACCTCACCCAAGTCTATTAACTTGTTATCTATTGTGACATTCATCTGTTTAAGCTTATATCCCATGAGTTCAGCCTTTAAGATATAATCCCCACGTTTAACTCCGGTAATAGTAGCCTCCCCTTTATCATTCGATAAAGCATATTTAGCTCCGGTAATGGAGCCATCTGTGGAGAGATAAACTGTTGCAAAAGAGACAGGTGCTTTTGATAAAGAGTCAACTAACTTTAATTTTAATGAATTCCCTTGTTGAGCTGATATTAGTCCTATGGAAAAAAACAGTAAGAGAGAGACGGCAAAAAATCTTTTCTGTAAAATCATATAATCATTATTTATATTAATTCAAAACGTTAGTTTGACTTAATAATTTTCAGAAGGTTTAATCGATGTGATTACTTTTTTACTCGATCGGGATGAGATTTTACAAAGTTTTCCCAATTGGTAGAAGTTCCTCTGTCGGAGAGTGGGGAGGTTAATTGGTAGAAATGACACAGTGCTATCCCTAAGGCATCAGAGGCGTCAAGATATTTATTTTCAAAGTTCACTTTAAGTGTCTTTTCTAATATAATAGAAACCTGCTCTTTAGAGGCTGCGCCCCTCCCTGTTATTGCCATTTTTACTTTACGTGGAGAATACTCAAAAACAGGAATATTTTTGGCAATTGCCGCTGAAATCGCAGCACCTTGCGCCCTCCCAAGTTTCAACATAACCTGTGGATTTTTTCCGTAAAATGGAGCTTCGATAGCAAAGTCATTAGGAGAATATCTCTCTATTAACTCTAAGACACCATTGAATATCTTATTCAGTTTTACAAAATGATCTTTCTCCTTCCTTAAATCGAGAACTCCCATCTCTACAAAGTGAACACTCTTCTTATCGACAAGTATAATCCCATAACCGAGGATATTGGTACCGGGGTCTATCCCCATAATTACTCTTTGCCGATTCTCCTCCATAGAACTTAACTTATAAAGGGGAATTTAGTATAACTCTGAAGTACCTTTGGGATAGCTATCCCTATTTCAGTCTGATTGTTTTCAAGAATGGCTGCCAAAATTCGAGGAAGTGCCAATGAGCTACCGTTAAGGGTATGGGCAAGTGTTATTTTCCCCTCTTCGTCTTTAAACCTTAGCTTTAGACGATTTGCCTGAAAAGATTCAAAATTAGAGACTGAACTAACCTCTAACCATCTCCCCTGTGCAGCAGAATAGACCTCAAAGTCATAAGTCAAAGCAGAGGTAAAACTCATATCTCCACCACAGAGACGAACTATTCTATAAGGGAGTTCGAGAGAATTAAGGAGTCTCTCGACATGTTTAACCATCTCTTCGAGAGTTCTGTATGATTTTTCGGGGTGTTGAATCTGAACTATCTCGACTTTATCAAACTGATGAAGACGGTTAAGACCACGCACATCTTTTCCATAAGAGCCTGCCTCTCTGCGGAAACATGGGGTGTAGGCTGTCAATTTAATAGGAAAATCGGAGTGCGAGAGAATTACATCTCTATAGATATTAGTAACAGGTACTTCGGCTGTAGGGATAAGATAATAGTTATCAAGTCCTACATGATACATCTGCTCCCCTTTATCCGGAAGCTGTCCTGTTCCAAATCCGGAAGCCTCATTGACCATAAGTGGAGGCTGAACCTCTTCGTAACCTGCTTTTGTGTTAAAATCTAAGAAGTAGGCTATAAGTGCCCTCTGTAATTTTGCCCCTTTGCCCCTATAAACAGGGAACCCTGCTCCGGTAAGTTTTACACCAAGATCAAAATCAATAATATCGTATTTCTTTGCAAGTTCCCAATGAGGAAGAGCCTCAGAAGAGAGTTCAGGGGTGGATCCCCCCTCCCTTACAATAACATTCTCCTCCGCAGATCTCCCCGCAGGAACTAGTTGTGACGGAAGGTTGGGAAGAAGGACAATAAGCTCGTCCTGACGAGCTTTGCTCTCATCCATTAGAACTTCAAGTTCCCTTGAACGCTCTTTCATTGCAGCAACTTCATTCTTTGCCACCTCTGCAGCCTCTTTCATTCCACTCTGCATAAATGTACCTATCTCCTTTGCCTTTATTTTCTGTTCTGAAAGAGAAGAGTCGAGTTCAGTCTGATATTGTCTTCTTTTTTTATCTTGTTCAAGAATCTCGGCAACTATCTTTTCGGCATCAAAATTTTTAACTTTAAGTCTTTCTATCACGAGTTCGGGCTGTTCCCTTAAAAGTTTCAGTGTAATCATTGTCTATATAATTTAAAACGTGCAAATGTACTACAAAAATGAGATGAGATGGAATAAAAATCAGATGTTATTTTGGACAAGAGCCAAAAGGTCATAAAGAGCCGTATCAAAATTACTCTTGTAACTACGAGAGTTACAGAGTACTACAGCAGATGTCCCTGTTTTACTTCGACACCAGAATGTACCTGTTCCGGCAAGATTACCACCATGATAGTTTTCCCAATTTGTATAAAAAGAGTGATTGGTTCTCCACCCTAAGCAGTATCTGTAAGGATATACTTTAGATGGAGTGTACATTATAGTAAGTGTCTCCGGTTTGAGGATGTCAGGCACTACAGTACCATAATCAATACACGACATAACTTTCATAAGCTCCTCGGTAGAGGCTATTAAACCTCCAAGAGCTTTTATAAGCTGCATATCATTTCCATACCCATTGGTGCCATCCTGAGAATAATAGACTACCTCATCTTTCCTCTTCTTTGCTAAATCTCCTCCTACCCAGATATTATTAACACCAGCCTTGGCATAGAGATCTTCGCGCAAGAATTTTTCATACTCTTTTCCGGAAATCTTCTCCACCACCATTCCAAGCAGACCATATCCAAGATTATAATAGGAAAATGTAGTGCCCGGGGCATTATTGAGTGGAATATTATGTAAAACATAATTCATTCTCTCCTTTATACTCTTACCATTAAGAGGATCATTCCCATAAGTAAAAACATGTTCGGCAGACCAACCGGAGGCATGTTCGAGAAAGTTTTGTATCGTAATAGTCTCTGTCCCTGGAAGCAAATCTGTACCAAACTCTGCTTCGAAAAGTCCTCCTTTTCCAAAGAGACGGTCGGTAATCCTCAACTTCCCCTGCTCCATTAATAACATAAGGCAGAGGGCAGTCTGAGTCTTGCTTATACTTGCAAGCCTAAAAAGATGTTTAGGAGTTACTCTCTCTCGGGTGGTTTTATTTGCAAAACCATAACCATAAGAATAAGCCATAACCTCATTTTTAGTGGCCGAAATGGAGACGCCGGGGATACTATACTCTTTCATCAAGTTATACACAGCAGCATCTATAGTCTTATTTCCGTTCTTCGCACAGATATAATATTTCCTTACACTTCCGTTTTCTGCCATTATTGCAAGCTCGGCAGTGTTTCTAAAACTTGCAGGAGTAGTAGCTGAAACAATAGGGCGTTGATCTATAGAAAATGTGGCATTTTTCCCGGAAGAGATGGTAGGGATAAGGGAGCTAAGATCTGCTCCCACATTAACTGTTATATATATTGTACCATCAATAGTAGTCACTAACGGACTCTCTTTTAGCCCAGAATTTTGGTTTAATTTAACTTCAAATGTAAATGCCTTTAATACATTATCATTAGAGAGTTCCTCGACTATTATTGGCTTTTTGGTGCAGCCGGAAAGAGAGACTACCAAAAGCAATAAAATAAATAATATATTTCGTTTCATGACTTAATAAGAGATGAGTATAACTTTACCATCCATCGTGGTAATTAAAAGTTCCTTTTTAGGGAGAGGTAATATCGAATTAATCAGTGCATGTGAGAGTTTGTATCTCCAAAGCACTTTTCCATTCTCAGATGATAAAGAGACTATATCCCCTTTATCGGTAGGGATAAAAATCTGCCACTCTTTCATCTTTTTTTCCAGAGGCTGGCAAGTAATAGGGGTGGGGGATATATCGTATTTTATCCCTGCATCTACAGCCCAAACCCTTTCAGAGAATCTCGATGAGGTGGAGAAGGCTATCACAGTATCCTTCATTGTTTTAACATAAACAGTACCTCCGTTTGGGGAGATACCTATCGACTCGCGTCCCCCGGGGGCACTCCAAAAAGTGCTACCACTAGTAGCTTCAACTCCATATGTACTCCTTTCAGGGGTAACGAAAAAGATTTTATTGTTTGCCTTAACGGGGTAAACGGCTGCGGGAGAGTACATTCTACTCCCTTTATTACTCCAAATCCACTGAAGTTTCCCTGTTTTGGTCTCAAAGGAGTAGAGCTGGTTCCCCCAGTCCCCTATCACCACCTGATAATCATCTACATATGGCTTGGCCTCCACGAATCCTTTAACATCCGGATAGTTCCAAATCATTTTCCCTGTCTTTAAGCTCAATGCTCTAAATCTCCCATCAGAGGCTCCAATATAGACCACTCCCTTATAAATAGCAGGGGAAGCGAGGACAGATTTGTCACAGAGATGCTTCCAAAGTGTTTTTCCCGTTTTAATATCGAAACAATAAACATTATTGTCGGTAGAACCTACCACCACACGGTTTCCGGATATTGCAGGGGTTGAAAAAATCTTCCCCCCTGTCGGAACTCTCCAAAGCTCCTTTCCGACCTGTTTGTTTAAGCATACCACCTCCCCTTTGGTATTGGTATATACAACAAACTTTTTATTCACTGCCCCTCCTGCACCTATATCGCTCTTCTCTTGAATTGACCAGATCTCTTTTACATTCGGATAGGAAGAATTGGAGGTGTATTCAGGAAGTTTTGTCTCAGTTTTTACTCTTGCATTAAATGGAGCAGCATCGCTCATCTGCATAGAAAACCAAGAATTTTTAGTTACTTTCCCTGCGATTCTCTCCTCAATAATTATCTGGGAACCGAGTATTGAGACAATATTATACCCTGCTCCGTCCCTTCCCCTTGCTTGAGAAGAGCGACCTAAAACCCCCGGAATTCCGTCATAATTCAGAGCCACATCACGATGCCAATGTCCTCCCATAACAAGCTGAATATTACTCTCCTTAAGGATATTAAGTACTTGAAAATAATTCAAGACAGAGGTGTCCATAGGAAAATGATTTACAAATATTATAGGCTTGATGGGGTCCGTATTTCTTACTAAGGAATCAAGCCAAACTATCGACTCACGAGGGACAAGTGCAGGAGCCATTCTCATATTAGGACCGCTGCTACACCCTATAAATTTTATCCCTTTTGCTTCAAAGTCAAAATGCTCATAACCAAAAACTTTGGAGAAAGTATTACAGCCACTTTCTGACCATTTCGAATCATGATTCCCTGCCACCACATAGTAGGGTTTATTAAGTTTATCAAAAATAGACTTAGCTAATTTTAGCTCCCTGTCTGAACCAAATTCAGTAATATCTCCGGCTACTATCACAAAATGTAAATCGGGATTATTATTTATATCTTTAATACAGAGCTGTAAATCTTCCACACTTTGAGCCCCCTCTGTGATATGAGTATCAGCAAAGTATGCGAAAGAGAAAGGAGTAGGCTGCGAATGAATAGCCACCTCATTTTGTCCGCAAACGAAAGAGGAAGAGAGGAGCGAAATAATTAAGGGCAATAATATTCGTTTCATTTTAAAAGATTTAGAAGGTATTGTCCATATTGATTCTTTGACATTGTAAGGGCTATCTCCATGAGTTTATCATTAGAAATCCACCCTTGGGAAAAGGCTATCTCCTCAAGGCAGGCGATTTTTAGACCTTGCCTCTTTTCCAACACTTCTATAAAAGTAGATGCCTCAGCAAGCGAGTCATGGGTACCTGTATCAAGCCAAGCAAAACCGCGACCAAAAAGACAAACAGAGAGTAGCTCCTCTTTTAGATAATAATCATTTACAGAAGTTATCTCTAACTCCCCACGAGCAGAAGGTTTGACATTTTTTGCAACATTAACTACACTGTTTGGGTAAAAATAGAGTCCCACCACAGCGTAGTTACTCTTGGGCTCTTTTGGTTTCTCCACTATTGAAATCGGGCGACCATTCTCATCAAGTTCCACCACTCCATACCTTTGGGGATCTGCCACCTGATACCCAAATATAGTGGCTTTCCCCTCTCGTTCAGTTTTCTTTACAGCCTTAGCTAAAAGTTCACTAAATCCTCCTCCGTAAAAAATATTATCTCCAAGCACCATACAGACAGAGTCTTCTCCTATAAAACTCTCTCCGATAATAAAGGCTTGAGCAAGACCATCAGGAGAGGGTTGCTCTGCAAAAGAGAAAGAGACTCCATAATCAGAGCCATCTCCAAGCAACCTTTTGAAAGAGGGTAAATCCTCAGGTGTAGAGATAATAAGAATCTCTCTTATCCCTGCCATCATTAAAACTGAAATGGGATAATAGATCATAGGTTTATCAAAAATGGGAATCAACTGTTTGGATATCCCTTTGGTAATGGGGTAAAGACGAGTTCCTGACCCACCGGCTAATACTATTCCTTTCATATTCTATTGTTCTTGTTGTTCTTGTTTTTCTAATTTTGATGTTTCTGTATAAACCGTAGCTCCAAGAGCTTCTATATAGAGATAGGAGTACTTCTCATTAATTTTAACTACCCTCCCCGAGAACTTTTCAAGCGGTGTTCCCATTGCTCTTACAATGTCCCCCTCCTCTATAACTTTGCTTGTATTAGCTAATGCGAGAAACTCATGAATAGCCTCTATCTCTGTCTCTCTAATAACAGCAGGTCTGCCAACATAATAAACTACTCTTACAATCCCGGGAATTGCACAAATTCCTGAGAGTTTATGTTCTTTAGCTCTAATAAAGACATAAGAACTAAAGAGAGGAAGTTCTACTTCTTTGACTCTGTCTGACCATTTTCTTTTCGATTTATATAATGGTAAAAAGACCTCAAACCCCTCCCCTTTAAGTCTATTCTCCACCTTTTTTTCTGCTCTTGGAGCAGTGTATAGCACATACCAATTCATCTCTATTTATTATCTTTCATCCAACGATGATCATTAATTCCTATCTCTATCCCTAAAAGATCAACAATTCTCAATGCAAAGTTTTTTGCCATCTCATTAATAGAGGCGGGCTTATTATAAAAACTTGGAGAAGCAGGGGCTATAGTAGCTCCTGCCTCACTTAAAGAGGTCATATTTCTTAAATGCACCAAATTAAGCGGTGATTCCCTCGGAACTATTATAAGAGGCTTTCTCTCTTTTAACTGTACATCGGCTATTCGGCTTATCATATCATCCGAGACTCCGGCAGCTATCCTGCCGAGGCACCCCATACTACAAGGGATTATAACCATAGCATCTGCGGGATTAGAACCTGAAGCGAAAGGGGTAAAAAAGTTATAATTATCAATAAATGGAATCCCCTTTTCTCTTAAGTACTCTAAGGGGCACCCCCCTATCTCTTGTTTCCATATATCATCAGAATTTCTTGAATATAGTGCGTGCAGAGAGACTGTTTCTTCTTTTGATAATATCTCTATAAGCTCCTTGGCATAAATGGAGCCACTTGCTCCTGTTAATGCGATTAATATATTTCTCATACGACTATTTTAGGGAGATTACCCTCTCTTTAAATTTTTCCATTCCTGATGTAGCCACATCCTGAATCTGAAAATAATGTGAATAATTTATCTCTATAGGGTGTGGATCCACTAAATAAATCGGCACACCTGAGCGAATGTAGTTTACAAGTCCGGCAGCGGGATAGACATTCAATGAGGTTCCTATAACCAGAAGAATATCACACTTTCCAACTATTTTAGCTGCCTCTTCTAGCAGAGGGACTGCCTCTCCAAACCAAACTATATGAGGTCTTAACTGCGTCCCCTTATCACTCTTATCACCCAAATGTATCTCTTTATACCCTATATCGAAAGAGTTATTATACTCATCCTCCCCTCTTACTTTTGTTAATTCACCATGCAGATGGAGGACTTTTGAAGAACCTGCTCTTTCATGCAGATTATCGACATTTTGGGTAATAACGGTTACATCAAAAAACTCTTCGAGTTCTGCAATTATTTTATGGGCTTTGTTAGGTTCCACCTCCGCAAGCTGCATACGTCTTGCATTATAGAAGTCGAGGACAAGTTTAGGATTACGATACCACCCATCAATGGAAGCAACATCATTTATATCATGCTTCTCCCATAGCCCTCCACTATCTCGAAAAGTATTTATACCACTCTCTTTACTTACACCTGCACCGGATAGTATAGTCAATCGTTTCATACGAAGAAATATCTTTGAAGCCATAATTTGAAGAGAGGATCGATTATTAAAGGGTCGTCTTGTTCATTAAATGTAATAATCTCTTTCTTCTTTAGAGCCTCTTTTAAACGATGTACATTAGCCGATGAATTAAGTGAGTATTTTTCAAGAATCTCAGCAGAGCTAAATCGGGTAATCCCGTCGAATACTGCCCTTAGAAGATTTATCTGAAAATTACTTAGCCCTGATATCATCTCCTTAAATCGAGGTTCATGAAGCGCAAGAACGGAATATGTTGCCTCTTGAATTATTTTATCATTGAGATACCCTTTTGTAAGGCTGAAGCAGATAGAAGAGATTTGCCAAACATACCAAGGGTGCCCATCCACTAATTTATAAATAGTAGTAGCCAGGTCCGGGTCTACCACCCTCCCTACTTTAAGGAAAGTTCTGATAATATGATCCGCAACTCCCTTCTCCTCAAGTGGAGAGAGTGGAATATATTCAGCAAAATTATAGAAAAATTTCTGCTCCTCGAAAATCCATTTCATGGCATTAAGCTCTGAACCTGTAATTAGATAGGTAGCATTGTTATGTTTAGCCCACTCCTTTTCTAAGAGTTTAAGTAGAGCCTCTGAATCATCAAAAAGGAGTATATTGTTAAAGTTTTCGATATAAACAATAAAGTTAATACCACTCTCTTTTGAAATTTTTTCAGGTATAGAGATAATCTCTAAAATCTGTTCATCTGTTAATGGCACCTCTGAATCAGGATTAATTTCCGAACTATTTAGATATTTTTCTGAAAACTCATTCCAGTCAGTTAAAGTATTGGAGATGCTTGAAGCTATCTGCGTAACCATGACCTTAAACATCTTATCCATTGAGCGTATATTGAGAAGATTCAAGTCACAGATACGAAAATCATAAGAGAGTTTCTGGAGGTTTAGTATCGTCTGCTGAACCAATGATTTCTTCCCTGTTTTATGGGCATCGTAAATCAAAGAGTGTTGTCTCTGTCTAAGGTTGTTTGTTAGGATATTGACCTCTCTCTTCCTCGAGATAAAATCATTACCTACTGCAAACCGATTATAAATAAAAATTGTATCCATTATTTGTAACTACTTTGTTATACCTCTGCAAATATAATTAGAATTAAAGAAAAAATGACATTTTATTTGCTTATGAAAAAAGAATAAGTTACTTTTGCAGTCCAAAAATTAATTAGAAGATTGTCAAGCTACTGAATAAGAGTTATTTGCGATAATAACCGCTTGCAGTCATAAACTTTAAAAAAATATTTATGTACGCAATTGTAGATATTGCAGGACAGCAATTTAAAGTAGAAAAAGGGAGAAAGGTCTACGTTCATCGTTTAGATGCAGAGATCGGAGCTTCCGTAAACTTTGACAAAGTTTTGTTGACAGACAATGAAGGAACTGTTAAAGTTGGTACCCCTTTCGTAGATGGCGCACAAGTTAAAGCAACTGTGGTAGAGCATCTTAAAGGAAACAAGGTAATCGTTTTTAAGAAGAAACGCCGTAAAGGTTATCAGAAGAAGAACGGTCATCGTCAGCTTTTATCACAAATTCTTATTGAAGAGATTGCTTAATTATTAAAAGGAGATTTAAGTTATGGCACACAAAAAAGGTGTAGGTAGTTCAAAAAACGGACGTGAATCACACAGTAAACGATTAGGCTTAAAGCTATTTGGCGGACAGACCGCTAAAGCCGGAAACATTATAGTTCGTCAGAGAGGAACTGTTCATAACCCCGGACAGAATGTAGGAATTGGTAGAGATCATACCCTATATGCTCTTATTGACGGAGTAGTAGTTTTCCGTAAGAAAGCCGACAACAAATCATTTGTATCAGTAGAACCATTCCAGTCATAGAGATTGCGATCAACGCATCCAATGATTCGATTCATAAAGAGGCTGACTATTTTTTAGTCAGCTTTTTTTGTGATAATAAATATTTTATTATTTTTGTACTAATGTAAGTGGAGCAGAAACCACCTAAAAACGGGCGGAACTGAAAAGCCATACAGAGTAAGAAACTTAAACTTCAGTCAGATGGAATCTATTGCATTATTCTCTTCAGCTCTCTTTGTTATTCTTTATTTGTCACTCTTTGTTATTATGATTGTTGCAAATTGGATAATATTCAAGAAAGCCGGAAAACCGGGTTGGGCTTGTATCATACCTATTTACAACATCCTTGTTCTATTACAGATTGTAGATAGACCTTGGTGGTGGATCCTTTTAATGCTTATACCTGGTGTAAACGTTGTAATTGGAATCATTATTTACCATAATCTCTCCCTCTCATTTGGACAGGGAATCGGATTTACCTTCGGATTGCTTTTCTTAGGGATTATATTCTTCCCTATTTTAGCTTTCGGTAGTATGAAGTATGTAGGGCGTAACCCTCAGCAGTAAAACTCTAAATAACCCGTAATAAATCAATTACGGGTTATTTTTTAAGCTCTCCGAACCACCTCACACATCTGCTGGTAGGTGGCTTCCATCTCTAAGAGTAACTTAAATTGGGCATTAGTTCTTACGAGATTATGCTCAGGATATGCTATTCTATAATATGTATCTCCGTCTATATAATCCATAAGGAATCTAAG
>CAYSND010000035.1:0-12643 GCA_964432305.1 uncultured Muribaculaceae bacterium
TCTGCCACACAGATTCCACCATTTTCCCCAAAACCCTGCGTCAGGTTTCAAACCACCCTCTCCACAAGCCCCACCAGAGCCTATGCTCTGTATTCTGGGTATGGATTTCCCGCTATTCTCCCAAAAAAGCTACCCATGATACACACCCCCCTCTCTGTATCCTGACTCACCGATTCCACCCTCATAACACCATGAAAAAACTATCAAATAACTATCAAAAAATCACCATAAGCCACTTTGTGTTTATTAAAAAAGTACTTAATATTAATACCCTCAATCCTGTCCAATTCGGCTCAAAATGTGTCCAAATAGCGTTCTATGACCTAAAAATTCATAAAAAAATTTAATAAACCTTTGGTAATTTAATAATAATCTTTAACTTTGTACGATGATTGAGAGATTGATCTGAATGTTTGCGACAGATTAATATTAACTTTTAGAAGTATGTGGTTAAGGTATTTTGTGCTTTTTTAGCGCCCAGATGCACAGATAATAATCCTTAATATGTAATGTCGTAAATTAAATCTTATTGATTTCCAATTGGTTGACTTGATTGCTCTTACTGTTTGTTTACGACTTATTTTAATTAAATGTTTTTACGCATTTTAACCATACTCTTAATTTCCACTGTATCCTTGAATCTTTTTTCTCAGGATAAAGAGTTCTTCGCGTACAACTCCAGAGAGGAACAAACCAGTTTAAATAATCTAAACACATAAGAAGCCAATAACCCTAATAACACCAATAATTCCGGTAACGACTCTTACGTAAAGAGTTTCAAGTTTTATTATCGTATTGGAATGTCTCTTGCTGAGCTTAACTATCGCACTAACTCAGCCACGCTTGATTCCCTTAAAAAACTCATCTGTTCAGTTCCTGAAGGAAATTTACTTAAATTAGAATTACGTGCATCAGCCTCACCAGACGGAGCACATAAAAACAATGTTGCCCTCTCTGCTAAGCGATTGAAAAACATCGAAAAACAACTTAGAGGATTATGCACCCTCCCTAAGGATATGGTTATCGAAAGAATAAATGACGAGATAGCGTATGAGGAGCTAAAAAAGATGGTATTGTCCTCAAACATGAAGGATAAAAATGCGATTGTAGATATCATTGACAATGTTCCACAATATATTTTCGACAACAACGGGAAAATAATCGGCGGTAAGAAACAGAGCCTTATGAACCTTAAAGGGGGAGTGCCTTATAACTACATGTTTAAGCATTTCTTCCCTAACCTGAGGCAGTCAGTCGCCGTAACAGTTTATATCGGCAAACCAATGTTCGGAAGCTCTAAGAGCAGTGAATATGGACTTGATAATGAGACTTATCAGCCTGCCCCCGAGGAGACCATTAACAGGGTGGACGGAGCAAAATTAGAACCAATAGGTTATTCTCCCATTGACCCTTATTTCAATGAAATTCCTGTTAATCTGAAAGTGGAAAGAGCGGCACCGCAAGGGACCCCAAAACCTTCCATTGAACTTCGCCCTGCGGAGGTTCATCCGGAGGTTACTGCCCCTCAAATGTACCGTTACACCCCTCTTTTTGCACTCAAAACCAATCTCTTATTTGACTTAGCACTAACCCCCAACATTGAACTTGAAGTTCCAATAGGGAAGCGTTGGAGTGTCAATGGAGAGTTTATGAGAGGGTGGTGGCTCAATAAAAGCAATACTTTCTGCTGGCAGGTGGAGAGTTTTGGTCTTGAAGGGAGATACTGGTTCGGAAACAGAGATAACCGCAGAGTGCTGACAGGGTGGTTCGCAGGAACTTTCGTCAGTGGTGGTTTTTATGATTTTCAGTTACAAAAGACCAAAGGGATACAGGGCGAGTTTTTCATTCTTGCCGGTTTCTCAGGAGGATACTCTTATAAAATCAATCGTAGCCTGAGTTTGGAACTCTCTGCAGGTGTCGGGTATGTTATGAATGACTACCGCCACTATGATGTGGAGGATGATGGTCTTTACCGCTCTTCTCCTAATTACAGGTTCCAAGCCATATTACCCGCGAAAGCAAAAGTTTCGTTGGTATGGCTCATACAGAGTCGCAAACCGTTAGTAACCATAGGAGGGGAGAGCAGATGAAAAGAGTAAGGTTACATACTACGATTAAGGACAATGCCCCTTTCAAAGCACTTTTCGCACTTCTGCTTTTGGTGGTTCTGATTTCGAGTTGCGACACGAGAAGACCTATCCTCGAGAGGGAGAACTATGATTTAGTGGTGGCAATAGATTGGAAACAGTGCGGACTTTCACCTGTGGGTGCTTCGATATACGCTTACAATACTGAAACAGGCAAATTAGTTAATAAGCATCTGACCAATTATAGCACTGATGTTATCTCTCTTCCTAAGGGGAGATACACCATTTTAGTTTTTAATGAGACAGTGGATGATTACGATAATATTGTTTTTAAGAACGAAGAGTCGCTTGGAGAGTTCTCAGGAACATTAATCCCTAACCCCAATAAAAGCAAATTAGTAAAAGCAGATCCCGACCTCCCTCTTATGAATATGCCTGAGGACTTTGCAGTTATTGCGACTGCCCCGATAGATGTTTCGAGAAGTAGAGATATTAAAGATACGATTAAGGTAGCTCCTAAGAGGCTGACCATGAAGGTAAGAATGAATGTGAGTATTCATAATATAAGCAGTCTTGCCGTCTCAGGTCATAAGGCTCTGTTAAATGGTGTCAGCGATGCTGCGAAAATCTATTCAGGGGAACTTTCATCCACGAGGGTATCGCATGCAAATACTCTTAATAACCTTACATACAATGAAGGTTCTACCACTGATGGAACCCTCTCTGCTAACTTCCGTTTCTTTGGATTCAAAGATGTTATAGACAATAAAATCCCTGTCGGAGCCTCTGTTACCCTCTATTTAAAACTTCGTGACGGTACTGATTATGCCCCCTTTACCCGACAGATATCTTCAATGAAAATAACACAAACCCTTTACGAGGTTATTTTAGAGATAAATATCGGTGATGGAATAGAGGGTGGAGAGCAGGGGAAAGATATTATTCTCCCGATAGTAGTTGGAGGAGGAGGTGGTTTTGATGCAGATGTGGGGGGATGGAAAGATGAAAACATAGAAGTTCCGGTATAAATTAAAAGATAAAAGATAATTATATTAACAATTAACAATTAACAATCAATTAACAACCAACAAAATCATTTTATTATGAAAAAGATTTTATTATTCGCTGCAGTTGCAGCATTCGTAGGATTCTCATCCTGCACCAAAACACAAGTGGATCCTCCACAGAACGACCAAACGATTTCCTTCGGAACATTCCTTGGGAAAGGTAAAACTGAAACAAAAGCTACGGTAACAAATATAGGTACTTTAGAGGGTGCCGGAGTTGGATTTTATGTACTTGCTTACCCTTGTCCAGCAGATTGGGCTACTAACGGTGCTAGTGCTAAACCCGATGTTATGTATAAAGAACATGTGACATATTCTACCCCTAATTGGGTTTATACTAATACTAAGTATTGGCCCAGTAGCGGTAATGTGTCATTTTTTGCATATGCTCCTGCTGAAGGAACCGGTACAGGACTGACGTTATCTCCGGCATCAACAACAGGTGCTCCTACTCTTACTGTTCAGATTAAGAATTCTATTGCAGATCAATTTGATTTAGTAGTAGCAGGTGCATTAGATAGAACTTTTGCTCAAGGGAAAGTTCCTCTTACATTCCGTCATGCACTTACTTCATTTGGATTTAAAGCTAAAATGGATGCTGCACTCCCCTCAAATGTAAAGATAAAAATTACAGGGATAAATATAAAAGCATCTTCTAGTACCGATGTTCTTATGAATAAAAAGGTTATTACTCTTGGAAATACTGAATCTACCAATACCTCTACTTGGGCAAATCATACTACCCCTACTTATTTTCAAACAAGTAATAATTTTGGTAATGTAGAACATCCTACTGCAGCTAATTTATTATTTAAAACATCTGACGCTACTACTGCAAAAGAGATTAGTGATCCTGCTAAAGTCCTTATGCTCTGCCCATGGACATCAAGTAGCACTGCCGGTGACTTAGTTATTACACTTTCTTACACAGAGTGGACAGATACTGACAATGATGATACTATAAATGGAAGTGAGGTTTCTGCTGCTAGAACATTTGTATATAATCTCCCCGCATCTACAGCATTTGATATGGGTAAGAGATATGTTATCACTTTCAATATAAAACTCCGTGCTATAGTATTTGGCACTATGACTGTTGAAGGATGGGATGATGTCACTACAATTCCTGATGTTGATATTCCAGCATAATTAACCACATATAGTAGTATTAAAAGAGCCTCCAACGAGGCTCTTTTTGTTTACACACTTCGTGTGAAGGAGGCAAGACACTACTCTCTTCCGCTTATTTTATCTTGCTTTTAGTGCTACTTGGGTGCTTTCTTCAAGTTTTAAAGTGCCTACCTTTTAATAATATTCGTACCATAAGCACGACCCGTGTCTGTCTCTGCTGAGACACCAAACTTCGTTTGGTTAAGTAGTTTACACACTTCGTGTGGAGGAGGCAAGACACTACTCTCTTCCGGCTGTCATTGCGGACTCGTTCCGCAATCTCGCCCCCTTGTTCTCCTGTTTATTTGGAATTTTGGATAAAAATAATAAATTTATTCTATATTTGTATGATATTGTAATTCCTCAGATATACCATAAAGACAGATGAATTATAGGACACGAAAAATTATTTACGATTTCATTTTAGAGCGATTATCAATAATTACCATTATTATCATAGCCCTATCCTCGTGCCATACAATCCCATTAACCTATAATGACCAAATCTCACTTTCGGCAGAAGTTTTAGGGGAAGATGAGCCGACAAAAGGGAGTTTAATAGATAATGCAACCAAAATTCAAGGAGTTGGTTTTAAGGTTTCTGCTTATAATTGTGCCACCGACTGGGCTACTAATGGGGGTACTACCTCTCCTAGTATTTTGATTAATCAAGAAGTTAACTGGGTCTCTCCTAACTGGACATACACCCCATTAGCATTATGGCCCTCCTCAGGTAAAGTCTCTTTCTTTGCCTGTTCTCCAAAGAGTATAGGTATGATTATCGGTCAAGGAGCCCCTACCATAAATTATATTACCCCTTCGGTGGCAGAGAATCAGGTAGATCTTCTAACCTCGCAGCAAATGGATAAAACATACGCTGACGGCAAAGTGAAATTTACCTTTAAGCACTCTCTTGCTTGTATCGGATTTCAGGCAAAAAGGCATCCTAACAGTGCTGACACCAAGATAGTTATTACCAAATTAGATGTAAAATACACTAACGATAAAGTAATCTCCCAAAATAAATTTACATTTAATACCGCTGATAATAGCGGAGGGACATGGGGTACTGCGACAGCGAAATTTACGGGAGGAAAGATTTCTGAAAATATTCAGAAGAGTCCTACGATAGAACTCACAGAGGCTCTTCAGATAATAAATGCAGAGAATAAATACTTAATGTTGATTCCCCAAGAACTCGCAGCAGGTGATCTTCAAGTAGTAGTTACATACACAGTAAATAACTCTACCAATATCAGTAAGACGGTCAATCTCCCTGCCATTTACATGGAAATGGGAAAAAGATATCTCTTTAACCTTTTAGTTTCAGGGGATAAGATAGAGTATGGCGATGTGAGCATTACAGCTTGGAACTCTACGGTAGGTGTTTCAATACAGGAATTTGTATTATTGTATGAATTCAACACTTTATCAAACTGCTATATGGTTCCATTAGCAGCAAACCAGAAGACAATTCTTAAATTTCCGGCAGTTCAGAGAGTTAATCAGTTTTGGGGAACCTCATCTCAAGGGGGGAGACAAGGGGATAGTAATGGGATAAATACCATTAACTCCGATGGTACGGGCGGGGGTACCAAAGTGAATGGAGATGGAAGAAATGCCTTAGACACCCCCACACCGCAGCCGGGTATTAATAATAGTATCGGTATTAATGACAAATGGTGTGCGGAAATTATCTGGGCAGACTTTGATTATACCACAAAAGTGGCTACAAAGCAGACAACCTCTGCATTAGGAGTAGGTGTTAACGAAAAGTTGGAAATAATATTTGATAAGGGGGTTTATTCAGGAAATATGGTAGTGGGGTTAAAGAAACGAACATCAGCGGAAGGAGCCCCTGAAACCTATAGTGATTATCTTTGGTCTTGGCATATCTGGATAACCGATTACAAACCTAACTCTGATTATATCCTTATGGATGTAGGAACAGTCACTGTTTCTACAGCCCATAAAGTTATGAATCGTAATCTTGGGGCTACAAGTGGTACGCCAATTAATACAACACAACAGCTTGAGACTTTCGGACTCTACTATCAGTGGGGGAGAAAAGACCCTTTCGTAGGGAGTGGGAGTGTACCTACGATATACACGGGTGCTACTGTTCAAGCTAATAATTACGTCATTAAGAGTGTCTGGCCCTCTAGTACCCTCAGTGCTGCGAACAACGCATCCGAAGGGACTCTAATTAAGTGTGTCCAAAACCCCAATATTTTTTATCAGGGTGAACAACAAAACAATAATGTTACCACTCTTTCAGATGCTATTTATAGCGGATATTTATCAGGTGCAGACGGATCTAATAGATGGGGAGGTGCTGTCTCACACACAGATAGAAATATAAAAAAGAATTATAAAACTATTTACGACCCCTGTCCCACAGGTTGGAGAGTACCATGGGGTGGTGGATGGATTTTTGGAAATATAGAAAAATATATAGGCACTGAGCCTGATAATTTCCAGTGGTCGTCATCATACTTAGGTAGGTTTTTTTCTTGGACTACGCCTACAGCCGGAAATAATTTCTTTCCTCATACCTTCCATTTAACAACTAAGGCTGCTACACACCCCTCTACGGCAGGTGATAATACTTTAGTGGTTAGTGGTGGATACAATCCAACTTGGACAGCAGCTCGTGATTTTACATTTTATTGGAGTGGTAGTCCCGTATTAACAACTCTTTCAACACCAATAAAAGTTTATAGTCTTACCACATATTATGACACTGGTAATAATTATTCCCTACAATCTGCAAACTATACAGATGTTCGACTATTTTATGGGGGAACGGTAAGGTGTGTAGAGGATAAATAATTACTCTTTAATACATCGAACCGCGCAGCCGCTTCCCCGAGGTTCCCCTTTTATTTCATTCCTTGAAGAGCCAAATACCCAAAAAAATGATTGTGTTAATGTAGTTCCACTTGTCCAATATTCCCCTTCAAGAGTACGTTGCCAAAGTGTTCCTGTATATCCTATTAGCCCTGTAGCAGGTAAAAATAGAGATGTGAAGCCGTTAATATAACGACCTTTAAGGAGTGATGTACCATGGGTTCCCGATATGGTCCATGTTGTTCCCTTTGCTTGTAGGGCTGTCATTTCTCTCCAAGATGGAACTCTCCACCCGGGAGGGCATGGGTCTCTTAGCTCTACTTTGGCTGGAGTGTTATTTTCAGGGTAATTACTATTCCAAAATTTGTTTTTAACATCCTCGCTGCTATTGCACCAGTCAGGACTTCCAGTATAAAGGTTACTCTTATATGAATCATTATAACCATATGTCTCGTCAACCTGACCGTTGACCTTGGTGAATCGAGTTTGATCATCATAACCTCCACCTCCGGAGGGTTGAGTGCCAATATTATCCCCAAGAGCACTACTAAGCCCCTCTCCATATTTTCTCCCCCACTGATAATGCCTACCGTAAGGGTACCCTTTATATGCCCCATCTACCGGTTCATACCCACAGTTTACAGGGGCAAATATACGGGTTTGATTTGTCAATATATTAGGGGAAGTACCTATGGTAAGCCCTGTTACTGTTATCCCCTTCCCTTTATAAACCCCATTTTCAATGAATAGAGCCGGAAAATTAGAGTCATTGGCATAGTCAAACGCTGTCATAGATAACACATGACCTTGGAGAATGGAGTTTGTGTTTGTGATTTTTTCCATTTTACCATCGTTAGACTCTATCCAAACCATCAGATTATTGGTAGATGAGGTAGCATGAGGAGGTACCACTATGTGAAATTCTTTAGCTTCGGTAGTCAAATCTACACCTGCTCCTAAGTTAAGTATTATAATATTTGATACAGAACCGGGTACTCTGGTCATAGCAGGTATAGCTGCAGTGGGGTCTACAGTAAACTTCCCACTTAAATAACCATTATTTGCACAGACAGTGATTTTTTTAATCGTTTTAGTCCCGGAGGCTACTTTTAACTTGAGCCTGAGTATTCCGCATAGGTTCTTGAACTGTAAATCGCTTCCTGTTGCTGCATAAGCCACCGTAGGATTTATTCCATTCTGGATATTGTTTTCTGTAAATGTCTGTTCCTGTGGCAGGGTAAATGTGATTTTTGTGGGGGAGTGACTAATAGTAACATTTGCAGAATAGGGATAGAAAGCATATAATGCATCTCCTCCTGCTCTCTGGATAGTTCCGTCGAAAATACCGTTTTTGGTATTCTCCCCAACTTTTAAATCAAATGGATGTGAAGTAGTGTATGTCGTACCACAAAAGAGAGCAATTTGATCACCTGTACTCCAGTATAGAGGGATATTGGCTCCATCCTTAGCTCCGAGTGTGGTCTTGGTATCTGGGAGTGTCTGCTCGAGAGTCCCATTAATGGAGGTTACAGTCTGATATGTTACTTTATTATCATCCCTCTCAGAGCAACCAAATAATAGAGGCAACAGGCTTAAAAGCAGCATGTAACATTTATAACTTTGATATTTTATTCTCGTTTTTCTCATAACTTACCAAGTTTTATCTCCATCATCGATAAAGTCCCCATTAATCCCCGTAATAATATAAGTCTCCCTAACACAGCGGATAGAATATCCGGCTGCACGATAACCATCTGCAGGTGTTGTCACACTTCCGCTGTTAAATTTGAGATAGTCTGAATAACCTGTGGCGTTACCACGACTCGCCCAATAGGCTCCATCTGTATCTCTATTAACGGCATTTCCGGTATTATCTCTCCATCCTGAAGCAGGGAGAAAAATAGTGACCGGAGGGGTAGAGGCGTCTGTAAAATGATACCCCGAGAGTTCCCCTTTTTTACCATGCATATAATCTGTTTGCCCTGTGGCGTGCCACCCTTTGTTAGTAAAATTAGACAATGCCTGTAACTCTTCAAATGTGGGGACTCTCCAACCTGTGGGGCATGGATCATAAGAGGTTTTAATAGGGGACTCAATGGTTCCTATGTTCCAGAAAATATTGTTTGGAGCATCACACCAGTCGTAAAATGTTGCAACAGCGTCATTTGTATAAAAATTATTTTTATTAGCAGCACTCTGCCCATCAGTATTTGTAACCGGACCGGCTACATTTGTGGGAACTGTGGCATCAGTTAATATATCGTATCCGTTCCCCCATTTCCTTCCCCATTGATAGAGTTTACCATGAAGATACCCACTGTACGCGGGAGTGGTAGATGCATCTTCATAACCACAGTTTACAGGGGCAAAAACCCTCCACCCCAATGCACCTCCCAAATTAACTCTTAACCCTTCTCCCATATTAATCTCTTTTTCATCAATATAATCAGGAGGAATAGAGATGGTATAATAATAGTGTGTTCCTGCCAACCAAGTTCGCTGTGTGGCTTCTTTTAAAGGTATTTCAAATGTATAAGGGATAGAGGAGAGCTTTAATACTAATATAATGTTATCTGTTATCTGAGGTATTAACATGAAATTCTTAGTGTCACCGGTTTTGCTATATCCGGTGGCTGCATCATAAGAGAGTTGAGTAGAGTAGATGGTATTTGTAATATCTGCATTATCCAGAGTCCAATTAGTAGTTCCTATATTAAAAGTCCCCTTTTTATAAATACCCTTTATCCCAATGCTCTGAACTCCACCATTAATTACCTCAAAACCGACACTTGCCAATGCATGTGAGAATGAAAAAGGGACCTTTAAAGGGGGAGAGGCTGTCTGTGTTTTGTTTTTTACAGGAGCAGCATATAAGAAATCCGGGTGGTAATCTACGTTAGCAGGAACCGTATAGGTAATCGCAGGGTTTCCAGCTTGAACAGCTACAGCAGTAAGTCCGTTACTCTCATTAGTATGTGGAGAATAGGCAAAAAAACTAACTTTGATATTCGGACTAGGGGAAGTAGGATCGGGCCAGCTTTTTGCCTCCCCTAGCACATCATCCCAGTTACTTCCAGTTTTAGTCTTTTTATGGTTGGGGATAAAAGCCGATGTAGCCGCTGTAGTCCAGTCCCCTGTCGTTTTATACCCGAACACCCCTAAGTCAGCAATATTATCTGTAGTCACATGAGACCCTTTAGTCCCCTCGCTCCCCATAGGTGTGATGCTGCACTCTACTTTCACATCTATGTTTCCACATTTACCCATATTTACCCTACTTTGCCTAATGGAAGCTCTTGTAATGCTCCCCTCCTCCACACCTACCACCGCGACTGAGGCAGAGTAAGAGATGGCGTTCGGATCTTTTATGGGAGAGGGATTTATAGTAATTTTATCACAAGAGGTCAATGCATAAAAATACGAACATATCACCAGAGTGTATGAAATAAACCTTGAGTATCTCTTAGTATTATTCATAATAAGCTAAATAATGGGGTCGTATTTATTACACAAAGGTAGGGAAAAAGCGTTACCTTTGTTATTATAAATAAAAATATTATGAGAAAAGTCTTTTTAACTCTCTTCCTTATAGGAGTATCATTATTTCTGTCGTTGCAATCTATTTATTCTCAAGAGGATGAGACAAGAGGGTATTTAGTTAAGGTAGGGGAGATGGTGCCTCAGTTTGATTTGAAGTTACTCGATGGGAGTACTATTCCTATCTCATCTTTAAAGGGGAAGGTGGTTATGTTACAGTTTACTGCGAGTTGGTGCAGTGTCTGTATAAAAGAGATGCCTTTTATAGAGAGGGATATCTGGCTGAAACTAAAGGAGAATGATAATTTTGCTCTTTTCGGGATTGACTTGAAAGAGAGCAAAGAAAAAGTTGAGGAGTTTGCCAAAAGGATTCCCGTTACTTACCCGATAACTCTCGATGAAGAGGGGGCTATTTTCTATACTTTCTGCTCTAAAGGGGCAGGGGTTACTCGAAATATCATAATAGACAGAGAGGGGAAAATCATATTCCTGACCCGCCTGTTCGATGAAAAAGAGTTCGCTCAGATGGTGGAGGTAATCAATCAGGAGTTAAAGAGGGATTAATTACCATGGGTGTCTATCCCCATTTTCATTAAGATAAGATGTTTTAAGCAGCGGGATATCTCCGTAAAATATTCATTCACAGCCCTTAGAGAGCCGGGGAGGGTGAAGATAAGGGTGTTACCGGTTATCCCTGCCACACTGCCGCTAATAAGAGCGTTTGGATTTTCGCCCCCATATTTTATCCTGATGTAATCCATAATTCCGGGGATTTCTCTCTCTAATAGTGGCTTAACGCTCTTAACAGTAAGGTCATGAACTCCGATTCCTGTCCCCCCCGTAGTGAAAACCATATCGTAATTCTTGCTTATATAGCTATTTAGAACATCCTCTATCAGTGTGGCATTGTCAGGAATAAGAGTATAATCTATTTCATAACTCCAATGCTCTTTTTCACAAAACTTCTCAATCATCTCTTTTAGTGCAGCTCCGCTCAAATCGGGGTAAACCCCTTGGGAGGCTCTTGTGCTTGTAGTAACAATGCCGATTTTTCGGATTACAGGTTCGTAGAACAATTCATCTCCTTTTTTCAGCACTCCCCCTCGAAGCACCTTCGCAAAAATCCCCTCTGAGGGCATTACACAACTCCCTGTCTTTTGCATTACGGAGCACCCCGCTCCGTGGCACTTTTTCCCTATTTGGGTTATCTCCAAAAGCACTCCTGAGGAGTGTAAACGGTCCCCCGGAGTACAATACTTTAGCTCCGGCACCCTCTCGCTCGGAGCCCCTTCTAAGGTTATGTTTTCTGCATAGATCCCAAAAGGAACCTCCTCCTCTTCGATTAACTCTTTCTGGTATGATTCTATTCCAAGGAGGGAGACCTGCCTATGCCAATCCCCTGCATGCGCATCTCCTTCTATTCCATTGTTCTTCAAAACAATATGGGAACAAGGCTCCTTTGGAGTCCCCTTCCCAACGGAGGTGTTTACTGATACTATCCTCATACAATCTTATTTTAAGGTGGTTTTGGTCTTTTCAATTAGCTTTACAGAGATGATTTCCATCTCTTTATCGACCGCTTTGCACATATCGTAAATGGTCAGAAGAGCCACTGAGGCTGCGGTCAATGCCTCCATCTCTACCCCTGTCTTTCCATTGCAGCAAACCATTGTCCTTACTTCCACGAAATCTTCCCCTAAAGTTAGGCGGGCTTCTATTTTGGTCAATGGAATGTTATGGCAGAGAGGGATTAGTTCCGAGCATTTTTTAGCAGCCGAGATGGCGGCTATCTCTGCGGTGGTCAAGACATTCCCCTTTTTAAGTCCATCTTTTAGGATAAGTTCACAAGTGGAGGGGGCTAATTTTATCTTACCGTAGGCTTTGGCGGTACGGAAAGAGTCCGGTTTTTCGGAAACATCGACCATAATCACG
>CAYSND010000036.1:0-12070 GCA_964432305.1 uncultured Muribaculaceae bacterium
TTTAGTCACAGAGCTATTAATTTAGCATTATATTTAGGTGAACCCGTTGTGGTTCTACTTTTTTTTATTACATTTGTCCATATAAATTACAACTCTATGAAACGATTAATTACTTTTTGCCTCCTCGTATCATTCTCTTTTGCTGCTTTTGGTCAAGGAAGACTCATTGAAAGTAGCGCTTCAAATCCCCCTAAATGGCTTAAAAGAGATGTGAATCAGTATGATTTAATTAAAGCGAGTGCCATCAGCACTGTTAATCTCGAAGATGCTAAAGAACAAGCTATCCTACAACTTAAAAATTACGTTATCCTCTCCACTACTCGCTATATGCTTAAAACCACTATAAATGGAGATGCAGAAGCTATCAAATCTAAAGTTGAAAAATCTCGTGCCGTAAAGAATATTGGGGAATATTCCGCTTTAGAGACTTATTGGGAGATTAGATATGTTAAAAAGAAAACCCTTTACTATTACTATATCCTCTTCAATTATAATGAATTTGAAATGAAGAAGATAGCAGTTGATGTAAATAAAGAAGGGAGTTCCTCACTTGAAGAACTAAATAAACTATAAACACCTAATTATTATGAGAATTATTAAATCGCTACTAATCGCTACACTTGTATTTATCACCGCGTGCGGAGTCTCTGCGCAAAAATATAAATACAAAACATCGCGAAATTACGAAGTAGTTATGTTAGGCGTAGGAACTGATGGGACTAAGGCCTTTCAAATCTATACGACAGAAAAGAGTGTAGAAAAAGCTATTGCTCTCGCAAAAAAGGCTGCTGTGGAGATCTGTATTTTCAAAGGACTGCCTTCTGCAGGTACAGTAAGTGCTACTCCGGCTATGTGTGACTATAGTACTGAAGAGCAACATTCTGACTATTTTGAAGAGTTCTTTACTCCTGGTGGACAATATCTCCGATATGTAAATATTACTACAGATGGTGTCCCATCCGGACAAGACAGACTGAAAGTTAAAGGGGGGTATAAAGTTGGACTTAAAGTTCAGATTCTTTATGACGATCTAAGACGCGACCTTGAAAAAGCGGGTATAGTAAAACCTCTCGATTACGGTTTTTAATTTTTAAACTAATAAATTATGAAACGAATATTATTATCATTAATACTCTGCCTCACAACACTTTCTCTCTTTTCTCAAGCGAAAAAACCTATTATTATGGTGGTACCAAGCGATGCCCTATGCGAGAGAGGTGGTTATATTACCACATATAAAGATGAGAGTGGAAAACCTAAAAGCACCTCTGATTTTGAGACTGCCTTTAAAAAAGACGAATCACTAAGACTTATAATCTCTGAACTCTCAAATATTATGGCACAAAGAGGTTTTCCCCTAAAAGATATGGAGCAGACACTAAAAGCCATAAAGAACGAAGAGGCTGAGCTCTCATTGATTACAAGTTCTTCCGGAGACGCGATAGTCGAGTCCCCGATAGACCAGATTAAAAGGGTAGCAAAAGCCGACATAATAATGGATATTGATTACACCATTAACAAAAGAGGTCCCAGCAAATATATTTCATTTAATCTTAGAGGACTTGATGCCTATACTAACAAGGTTATTACAGCGGCATCAGGTGATGGGAAGCCATCTACTGTAGCCACTCCCGGCCTTCTTCTTGAAGAGGCAGTATTAAATTATATGGACTCTTTTAATGCTGCTCTACAAAAACATTTCAATGATATGTTTGAAAATGGAAGAGAGGTAACCATAACTATTAGAATGTTCTCATCCTGTCCTGTCAGATTTGACGACGATTTTGAATTTAAAGGGGAGACTGTTCAGCTAATTGACATTATCGACTACTGGATGGATGAAAACTGTATTAAACATAGATTTTCAAGAACTTCCACAGGAGATATGGTTTTAAAATACGAACAGGTTCGTACTCCGCTATTCAGAACAGTTCTCGGTAAAGAGAGAGCTGTAGATACTAGAAATTTCGTTTCTAATCTTGGGAAATTCCTTGGGGAAGCACCATTTAATCTCCCCTACAAGATCTATGAAAGAGGGCTTGGAGAAGCCTGGTTAATTTTAGGTGATAAATAATAAAGAATATGAATACGATTATGAAAAAAATAATGTCATCACTCCTTTTATTGCTCCTTGTTTTCTCATCTTCTTATGCCCAACAGGAGGCACCAAAACAATCAGCTCAAATAGCTGTTGGTGTAGTTTATCCTTTTGGGATAGAAAATGAAAACGCTTCTGAAACACTTCAAAACAATGTTTTGCAAGCACTCTCACTTAATGGATTTGCTGCCCAAGATTCAAGATTTATGGTGGTACCTAAGGTAGCAGTTCTTTCAAAAGATGTGACTCCTACCGCCCCACCAAAATTTGTTCTTGAACTTGAAGTCTCTTTCTTTATGGTTGACCTCTACACTCAGGTAGTAATGTCGCAGACATCGTTTAATGTTAAGGGAGTAGGTAATGATGAAGGGAAAGCTTTTATTGCTGCTGTAAGAAATGTGCAGTCCCGTAATTCCAAACTTAAAACCATGATTATTACCGGAAAAGATAGAATAATCTCATATTTTGATACTGAGGGAGAGCAGATTTTAGGTAGGATTCAGGCTCATATTGACAGGAAAGATTACGAGTCTGCTTTAATAGAGGCGTATGCTATACCGAGTGCTTGTGCTGAACTCTATAATAAAGCATCTGAACTTATTGCTAAGATCCCCTTTGAAAAGAAAAAAGAGATTGTAATTACCCCTACCATTATTAACAATTACTACTATACGGAACCTGTAAGAGATCGAGTTGCAATATATATCAAATAAGGGGGAATAAGTGATGAAAAAAATAGTTTTATTATCTCTGACATTGTTACTTACCATTCCTCTCTCCGGACAGTTTAAAGTTTGCGAAAAGAGCAGTAGAAAAGCTCCTGCATGGCTGAATGCAGTGGTTAAAGATTATATCATAGTTTCGGCTACAGCCGCTACATTAGATGAGGCTAAGAATGCAACACTGGCCGAAGTTAAGAAGCAAATCAGTGAATCTATTGCCACAAGAATAGTTGCTGAAACTGATTATTCAAGACTCGATATTGAAGTAAACAATAAATCTTCTTATGAACAAGCCCTCGCTACAAGTGTTAAAACCCATACTGCTAAACTCCCCTTTATAGGTGAGATAACTCTTTCTAAAGCAGAAGATTTTTATTGGGAAAAGAGAAATTATAAAATACCTAAGCGTGTAGAGTATTATTACTCAATAAAATACCCATTCTCGGAGTTCGATATGAAGAAATTGGTAATGGATTTTAAAATTTATGATGCCGAGCTTGATGAGAAAATAGTTACTTTCGATAATGGGGTTTCTAAAGTAACATCTATTGAGGATATCGACAATGCACTTATTGAATTAAGAGCATTTATCAATGAGTTTTTACCCGATGATCCCCGATATAATAAAGTTGAGAGTATTGCTAATAAATATCGTAAAAATTACGACTACATAACCATTAGCGGACATCAGGTAAAAAAGGGAGTGGTGGAGGTAACACTTTCATTTGCAGGTAATCCTATGATTACACAGCAGAAACCTCTAATTAAATCTAACTGTGCAGCCCAGATTAAATCCTCATACGATTCAGGCAAACTTACCATTACTTATGAAGATTTCGGTTGTTACGATGTAGATGAAAATTATATTGAGATAAGGTATAAATTCGGCAACAAATATGTTTCCGAAAAAGTCTATATCAAACTCAAATAATTATCACCCCTTAACCAAACGAAGTTTGGTGTCTCTCGAGAGACCGACACGGGTCGGGTTTGCGGAGCAAACGGAAAGACAGTAGTGTCGTTCCCTCCTCCCTCGTGGGGAGGACCCAGGAGGGGATATAAAATATTAAGAGCTTCGCGAAGCGAATCTCATCGAATCGCCCCATTGGTTCCAGCCAATGGGGATTTTTAATTTTGCAAGGTTCTCCTCAAGACGCGATCTTGAAATATGAGCGTCCTCTTCTAAACCAGGCTTATTATCGTAAATAGAGTAACTGCTCCGTACCTCAGGTAAGGTCATATTGGGCATTATGATATTGGCTCCTGCAAGGATTCCGCTCTCTCTCGCGTCCGAGTCTAGTACTTGAAGGGCGGTAGTTGCCACAATGTTAATATCAGGCATTAAGAGGCGTAAGAGTGCAATCATTTTCAAGGAGCGTTCAAGCCGCACCTCAGCCGAAGGGATCTCCTCGTTGAATTGGTAGAGTGGAGCTTCATGATGAGGGATATAAGGTCCCATTCCGCACATATCTATATCGAATTCCTTAAAGAAGAGAAGGTCATCAGCCAAGTTCTCGATTGTCTGAAACGGTACTCCGATCATAACCCCTGTCCCAACTTGGTACCCTACCCTTTTGAGAGCCTCAAGCGACTTAATCCGTGAATAAAAAGAGTGAAGGGAGTCATTAGGATGGAGTTTCTGATAGAGTGATTCTGTAGAACTCTCTATTCTTAAAAGATAACGATGAGCCCCGGCATTAAACCATTCTGAATAAACGGATTCCTTCTGCTCTCCTAGCGAAAGAGTTATTCCAAGTGATGAATTTATAGAAAGGAGTTTAATTTTGAGAATTATGTCGGTTATTTTAGAGATAAATTCGGGGTCACTACGCTCGCCCCCCTGTATAGCTATAGAGCCATAGCCGGCATCCATAGCAAATTTAGCTGCTTCTAGTATCTGTTCTGTAGTTAGTTCATAACGAGAAACATGATGATTGCCAGAACGAAGCCCGCAATAGAGACAGTTTTTACGACAAATATTTGATACCTCTATCAATCCGCGAAGATAAACCTTCTCCCCTATCGTTTCAACCTTTTTTTGGTAGGCCCTTTTATATAGTAAAGCTACCTTTTCGGGCTCTTCATCTTTAAGTTGCTCAATAATATAGTCCCGTGTAATCTCTTCCATTATCTATTTAAAGTAAGTGGTTTTACCGCCCTATCAAAAATTCCTGACATATATGCTATTGCCATACCATAATTGGTTACAGGTATCCTCTTTCTTAGAGCCGGAGAGAGACGCGAAACAAGTTGTCTGGCAGTTATTACACACCCACCACATTGGGCTACAAGTGCATAATCTGTAATTTCTCTTTGAATTTTATCTAGTCCTGCAACTATATCAAACTCTAGTTCTTTTCCGGTAAATTTCCTAAATAGATTTGGTAGTTTGACCCTCCCAATATCTTCACAAGAGGCATGATGAGTACAAGATTCTAGAATCAATATACGGTCACCATCCTTTAGGTTAGAGATGGAGGGAGTTCCCGCCAAATAGTCATAAAAACACCCTTTACTTCTTGCAAGCAGCATACTAAAACTTGTCAATGAAATCTCTTGGGGAACTATTTTAGCCACTTGGGAGAAAACTTGACTATCAGTAACGATTAATTTAGGGGGTGCTGAAAGGTTGGAAGCAACCCCTTTTCTCTCTAAATAGCATTGGAGTTGTTCAGGAAGGAGTACAGTGGCTATAGCCTGACGGTCAAGTAAATCCCTTATAGCCATCACTTGTGGGAGAATCAGTCTTCCGGTAGGTGCCTGACCATCAATAGGACAAACTAGTACTACCTCATCTTGTTTCTCTACTAAATCTTCAAAAACAGGTTTATCTCGATATGGTGAAAGTGTAGCAGCCTTTACTATTAATGATAGAAGAATCTCTATTACCTCTTTCTGCTCCTCTTCATCGATAAGGCTACAAGAGAACTCTATTAGATCATATCCGTAAATTTCGGATAATTCAGAGGCGGTTTCAGGGTTAAGGGGGATTATATCTGATTGATTATGTACCAATATCAGAGGTACGTTCATCTCATTTAACTCTTTTAGGAGCTTCTTTTCAACATTCCCAAAATTATTTGCTGTAAAGAGAAGAAGAGCTAAGTCTATTTGAGAAATCACCTCCTTGGTCTTAGCAACCCTCTTCTTCCCAAGTTCACTCATATCATCTAATCCGGCAGTGTCAACAAACTGACATGGACCAAGACCTGAGACCTCCATTCTTTTTTTAATAGGATCTGTAGTGGTTCCCGGTGTATCTGAAACTATTGCGAATTGTTGTCCTGTCAGGATATTGATTAGGGAACTTTTACCTGTATTAACCCTCCCAAATATCCCTATATTGGTTAAATTCATTTTTATATTTTATTAATATTTACAAAAATAAGTATTTTTTCATTCTGATTTTTCCGTTTAGAATATATATCTCCACAAAAGTTATTTTTGCTATGTAATACTAAAATTTAATTTTATGGATATGTTAAACTATTTTAAAGAATACTTCCTTGAGTATTTTAGGAAGTTGAATACCCCTAAGGGGTGGCTGAGGCTATTATTTTTCATCTTATTTATTTTTATCTTAATAGTTGCTATTTCCTATTTAGATGTTTTAATTAATGCATTTAAGATAGGATGGAGTAGCCAATAAAAAAGATATTATACTCTTCTTTACTATTTTTTACTATTTTTGTGCGGAACTAAGTCTATAAAATGAAAAAATTTTTATCAGGTTTTGCTCAGAAAAAGGCATTGCGAAAGAGCAGAAATATTAGTAGGGAGAGACAATACCGCTCCTTAGTTGATGCAAAGAGCGTTGCGTTTATCTTTAATGTACACGATTTGGGGATTTTAGATGGTGTAAGTTTTCTTAAAGAAGAACTTAAAAAGAACTCTATACCTTATAAAGCAATAGCTGTAGATATTGCAAAAGAGGCATTGAGTATCCCTGCATATCAATCTGATCCTAATATTATTAATCTTCATATTGAAGACACTAACTGGTATGGCCTTCCTAATAAGTCCTTAGTTTTAGAATTTGAAAACAATAAATTCGATATACTTTTCGATCTCTCCTTTAATAGGGTGTTTACTATTGATTATTTACTCAATACCTCGAATGCTTTATTGAAAATAAGCACATCACCATTAATGAAGGAGAGCTGCGATTTAATCATAGAGGAGTCCACCCGTACATTGCAGCCTAAGGAGTATATAATCAAGGTTATCGACTATTTGACAACCATTAAATCACCATTATAATTTCAATAATGAGAAAATTTTCTTCCTATTTACTAGTTACATTAAAAGGGATAGCTATGGGCGCAGCCGATGTAATCCCGGGAGTATCCGGAGGCACTATCGCTTTCTTGACAGGTATCTATTCTGAATTAATTAATTCGATTAAATCTATTGATTTCAAAGCTATTAAGCTTCTTTTTACTGGAAAATTCAAGCAGTTTTGGACTAAGATAAATGGAACATTTCTTCTTTCACTTGTATTAGGTATTATGATAAGCATTCTTTCTCTTGCCAAAGTTATGAAATACTTGATGGAGAATGAGCCTATTGCCCTTTGGTCATTTTTCTTTGGACTTATTATCTCATCGGCCATATATATCCTAAAAGATGTAAAGAAGTGGAAATTCAGAGATGTTATATCACTACTTGCAGGTGGTGCAATGGGGGCAATTATATGTCTACTTTCGCCTACTCAAACCCCTGACGGACTATGGTTTATCTTCCTTTGCGGTGCTGTTGCAATTTGTGCTATGATACTTCCTGGTATCTCCGGGAGTTTTATTTTACTTCTCATGGGTAAATATCATTATATAGTTCTTGAAACAGTTGGTACTGTCGTTAGTGATTTCACTTGGCATAAAATGCTCATTATTATTGTCTTTGCTTGTGGTGCACTTATAGGTATCATCTCTTTTTCACATCTCCTTTCGTGGCTTTTGAAAAATTATTATAATATGGCTATAACCCTACTTTCAGGTTTTATGATAGGTTCTTTAATAAAGATATGGCCATGGCAACAAGCCCTTGCAGACGGAACATCCCGTCCTGCTGCACCAAGCGAATCCATTGGATTAGCCCTCCTTTTCATTGGAATAGGTGTTACTCTTGTATTTGTCATAGAGGGATTTGCTGCGATGAAAAGCAAAAAATCGGTAAAAAATGTTTAATTACCGAAGATTCTTTTTTAGACTCTACTTCTTAGAATTTTAGGGACGATTAGGAAATATGCAATAACAATCAAAGTTACTCCTGCAGTAATTGAGAATGCTATTGTTGAACCGAATTTGTACCAAACAAAGCCTGTGATGGAACTTGCTAACATGGTGCAGATGCTTTGGAATGCAGAAAAAGTCCCTATTGCGGTAGCAGTATCTTTTTTATCAGAGATATTTGTGATCCAAGCCTTTGCTACCCCTTCAGAGGCAGCAGCATAGATGCCGTATAAGAAAAAGAGAGCGAATATAACATAGAGATTGTTGCTTATTGCCATCCCAAAATAGACTGCGGCAAACATAATAAGACCAAATAGGAAGATGCGTTTTAATCCTATCTTGTCAGCAACTACCCCTAATGGGAATGAAAAGAGGGCATAAACGAGATTATAGAAGATATAAACACCGATAACCATAGTGTCGTTAAGCCCTGCCTGTTTTGCCTGTAGCAAAAGAAACATATCTGAGCTATTAAAGAGGGTGAAGATGAGTAACCCTGTTACCAATGTTTTATACTCCCTTGGACTACTCTTCCAATAGTTTATAAAAGAGAAAAATGAGACTCTCGATTTTGGTTTTTCCGCCACCGCTCTCTTCTTATCTTTTAACAACAGCGAAGTAACCACTGCAAATAGACCGGGAATAAAGGCAATAAGGAAAAGATGTCTGTAATCTTCGGGGAAGAAATAGAGATAGAGTAATGCCAATGCAGGACCTAATACAGCTCCCATTGTATCCATAGAACGGTGGAAACCAAAGACTTTTCCTTTGGTCTGGGGGGTGGCCTCGTCTGAGAGGATGGCATCTCGTGCCCCTATACGGATACCTTTCCCAAAACGGTCAAATGTTCGTGCAAAGAAGACCCAAATGGGATATGTAAATGCAGCCATCATTGGTTTAGAGAGGGCAGATAGAAGGTAGCCTATCTGAACAAATGGGGCGCGACGGTTCTTAGTGTCAGATAATTGTCCGAAATACCCTTTACTTAACCCGGCAACTGCCTCTGCTACCCCTTCTAGTATACCGATAAGTAATACGGAAAAACCTATGTTTTTTAGATAGATAGGCATTATGGGGTAAAGCATCTCGCTTGCCATATCTGTCAGCAGACTTACTACTGACAAAATCCAGATAGTTTTGGTAATATATTTCACTTATGAGGGGGAGTTACTTATTCTATGCCTTACCTTTTCCCAAGCAGATACGCCACTCAAACAAGTCTGATTTATCGTTTTATACATAGTCTTAAATCGAGACATAGGAATAGCAAAAGAGAGTATATTTTCTTCTACAGATGGTCGGACTGAGGGGTCGAAAAATCCAAGGAAAGTACGATGACCATTCCGTTTATTCTCCACCACTGTTTGTGAAATAAGTGAACTGCATCCCGATCCAAAGGGGACAGAAACAGCGTCCGGAAGATTCGAGTCAAAGAGTGTCCAAGAGATTAAACCTGTTAGAACATCGGGGGTAGCAAAAAAAAGTATTCCCTCTAACTCCTTAATATTATTTACCTTATCCAAAGGAGCAAAATTTATATACTGATTGGATTTGTCAAGCATATCGAGATTATCGATAAACTCCTCTACCATTTTAGGGGACTTTTTATAAAGTTCTTTCTTTGAGACAAAATCTTTAATATGTGAGAGTGGTTTAGAGAAACCTGTATATACACGTCCACCTCCGCAGGAGATGCTCTCTGCATTAAAACTCAATGGTTTTCCATTCCTGACAGATTTAAGATATTTTATAAAACACCCCGGTCTCTTTTCTGAAAGAGGTGCCTCTGGTTTTTGGGAATACCAAAATCCTATTGGTAATTCGTAATCACCAAAAGCATTTCTAAAATTATCTATGAAAATACCGGTATCCATTATGAGCATTAAGACTTTTCGTTTTACAAAGGTATTTATTTGTAGTTAAATTATTTTCAAAAAGATAAAAAAAGTGAGTGTATGCCTTCGGTCATTGCAAACCCCATTCCGCAATCCCTGCCTCGCAACAATTTTTCACATACCCAGTTTTCAAGTAACACATCCTACAGGCCTCTCCAGAGCCACCTCCTTGAAATCTGCCACAGCATTTTTCTCACTTCCTACCACATCTGCAACCGAAAGTGCCCTGCATACACCTGTACCCATGATTGGCTTGCACATGTCGTCGCATTTTTGACCATTTCCTTGAAAAACCGCTCCACATCTGCAAGCCAAACCCTTCCACAAGCCCCTCTATCCACGATCACCATGCAGATATCGTCATCCCATGTCAGCTTTTGCTTTCAGACCATCGTAGAATGCACTTTTCATGCAAAAGCTAACATACCCAAAAAGACAAAACCCCTCCCTATCACTTCCTAAGCAAGGTCAACCAAAATACCTCTGTCAGCTTTTGCACAGCCATAGCTCTGTAGAGTGCTTTTTCTGCAAAAGCTCACTAGCCCTCAGACGGTAAATAACTTTTGCCCGTTAAAAGGCAAAAAAGTTATTATCGTCTGAGGAGCATTTAATCACAACCGTGACTTGGGGAAGTCTGTTTTTCATATATATCATGTAATCAGTATTTTACGATTTTACACTCTCCCCATGTCCTAACGGCACATTTCGCAAAACCCTCCTGCAGGTATCTGTACATAGGTTTCTCGTTTTAAACCTTGACGACTTGGGGAAATCTGTTTTTCATATATACCATATAATCAACATGTTACTATTTGACACTCTCCCCATGTCGTAACACCATCCGTTCTAATATAGGTTTACAGATTCCACAGGCTGTCATTGCGAACCCCGTTCCGCAATCCGAGCCTTTCCACCATCCAAAAGCCACTCAATCAAGAGATTGCGTGTCAAGCACGCAATTACAGCACCGAAATACCGTCCCCCACCCGAAAATCTCATTGCCGACTCCGTTCCGCAATCCTTGCCCTATATATTCATTCTAAAATTTTCTGCCAATTTTCAATAAGTGTCTCAAGGGAACATGAAGCATTGGCAGGGCTTGTGCTTGGCAGTGATAAATATTTTATCCCCTCTCTCCGTTTGAAATAGTTATCAAACAGTTTTTCTGCTGTTTTACCATTGAATGCAACTACTTTTAAATTAAGGTGTTTAGAGATAAATTTATCCAATGGGTTAGGGAGTTCATTTTGGATAGTGCTATCACTGCTACCCCTCCGATTGGCTTGCATTACGACATCCCATAACCCTATTTTGTGTCTTAATAGGAGTTGTTTTTTTGATTCGTAATCTGTGGGAAGTTCATTATTAGTGATTTTAGCAATGGTTTTCCAAAATCTATTTTGCGGATGAGCATAATATTCCCTCGCTTCGAGCGATTTCTCACTTGGCAGAGTCCCTAAAATTAATATTTCAATATTTATATCCTCAATCGGCTGAAATGACTTTTTATCCATAACATCGAATTTCCACAAAGTTATATAAAACAATCAAATAATCCGACTATGAATAGTCGGGATTTCATCCCGATTCGGTTGGGGTTATGCTCGGCACTTTAACCAAACATAGTTTGGTGTCTCTGCAGAGACCGCTGCGGGTCGTACCTGCGAAGCAGGGGGAAAGACAGTAGCAGCGTGAATCCTCCTCCCCACTGGGGAGGACCCAGGAGGGGATAGACTTCGGTTGGGGTTGTGCTCGGCACTTTAACCAAACATAGTTTGGTGTCTCTGCAGAGACCGCTGCGGGTCGTACCTGCGAAGCAGGGGGAAAGACAGTAGCAGCGTGAATCCTCCTCCCCACTGGGGAGGACCCAGGAGGGGATAGACTTCGGTTGGGGTTGTGCTCGGCACTGCGTGCCTGCGCATTCCCTTGGGGGTGGTCATTAAAACAATCAAAAAAATCCGACTATGAATAGTCGGGATTTTCTTATCCCCCCAGAACACCTTAAAAGCAAGCTTTTGGTGTTCTGGGGGGATAATAAAAATACTCCTCTCGGAGTATTTTTTGATTTGTTTTGTGATTCGGTTGGGATTCGAACCCAAGACCCACAGCTTAGAAGGCTGTTGC
>CAYSND010000037.1:0-12041 GCA_964432305.1 uncultured Muribaculaceae bacterium
GGGTCAAAAAGGACAAATTGGGAGGTCGCTTTATCGGAAATTTCTGAAAGAATTACCCCCGCCTTTTTATAGGCATACCCTTTCTTAAAAAGAGACGCAAGTGTGCGGAGTATAGAGCGGTTAATCTCTATAAGGCTGTCTGTGGCAGAGGGGAACATTATAATCTGACTCTCGTATTGCTGAGGGCGGTCTTCCCGATAAAGGTTAGTTAGAATAAAGACAATGGCTTCGCCACAAACACTCTCCTGCTTCCTTAGTTTTCCACAGGCCATCGAGGTAAAGAGGGAGACCTGCTCCGAAAGCTCCTCGAAGTCGGTTATCTCCTTTGCAAAACTGCGGGAAACTGTAATCTGTTGCTTTTTCGGGGGTTGCTCTATGAAATCAATACAACTCTCCCCTCGAAGCTCCTTCCAAGTTCTAACCCCATTGATACTCATTGTCTTTCTAATCCAATTTTCAGGCAGAAGGGTAAATTCGTGAGCAGTTTTGACCCCCTTCCCGTTCAAAATCTTGCTGTACCTCCTCCCTATCCCCCAGACCTCCTCCACAGGGAGTTTGCGAAGCACCTTTTCAATATCCTGCGGACGGTGCATATAGCACCCTCCACGCAGTTTTGGGTATTGTTTGCAGAGTTTTGAGGCAATTTTTGCCAAAGTTTTGGTGGGTGCTATCCCCACCGAAACAGGAATCCCTGTATTGCGTCTGCAAGTGAAGGATAATTGTTTTGCAAGGGTGTCAAAATCCCCACTAACCCCCCTTAAATCGAGAAACGCCTCATCTATGGAATAGACCTCTACGGAGGGGACCATTCCCCTGAGTGTCTGGTGTATGCGATGGGACATATCCCCATAAAGAGTATAATTTGAGGAGAAGACGGCAACATCCTCTTTTTCGACGAGATCCTTTATCTGATAGAGAGGGACACCCATTTTTATCCCCAATGCCTTAGCCTCATTGCTACGCGAAACGACACACCCGTCATTGTTTGAGAGGACAACCACGGGACGAGAGTTTAGGTCAGGAGCAAAGACTCTCTCACAACTGACAAAGAAGTTATTACAATCGGCAAGAGCATACATTTTAGAACTTTTTTATGGCATATCTGACTACACCCCAAATCGTAAAATCATTATCGGGTGTAACTTTTATCGGCTTAAACTCTTTATTGGCAGGTATAAGTAAAATATGGTCTGGGTGTATATCTATATGTTTAAGGGTAAACTCCCCATCTATATAGCACATCGCAATGCACCCTTGATAAGGCTCCACAGATTTATCTATCACAAGGATATCCCCGTCATTAATTCCGTCATCTTTAAGACTCTCCCCATTTACGCGTGCATAAAAGGTAGAGGCGGGATTTTTAACGATTTCCGAGGTAATGTTTAGCGATTCGTTTGAAAAGTCCTCCGCGGGGGAGGGAAAACCGGCTTTCACCCCATTTGCAAGAAGAAAAAAATCATCCTCCAAGTCAGGTTTATATATCTCGATACTCATTATTCATCCTCCCTTGTTGTTTTATAAGTTGCGAAATTGCATACAGCGGATATACTTCGATATTATCATATTCAGCAAAGTTTTCTAATGATGTTCTAATTCCACGTGATAAACGTTTTTCCTTAAGGAACAATCTCAGACTCTGCATTTTCCCTTGTGTACCTGATTTTACCTCAATCGGTAATATGTTACTTTCGTGTTGAATTAAATAATCTACCTCTGCACTACTTCCGGCCTTCTCACGTTGCCAATAATAAAGATGTGCCGGGGTATAAGGAGAGGATGACTTTAATAATTCCAATCCCACATATTGTTCAGCAATGCACCCTTTGTTTATTGTTTCAAAATCGTCAGACAATAATAAGGGCGATAAGTCTAATTTATTTAATTGATGAAATACCGCGGTGTCAAATAATAAAATTTTAACTTTTTTTGGGTCAATCTCTGCCCCAAGGGGGAGACCGTTAGCAGAAGTATGTGTAACGGGTATTAATAAACCAGCCATCGTGAGTAGTTGGACAGCATCCTTTATCTGTCTATATGTTCCCGATTGCATCGCTTTACTATAATTAAATTTACCCCCCATTTGCACTCCGGCAGATTGAAAAGCCTCTCCTATCTGCAATGTTGAAATTTGTTTTGAATATTTACGAAAATCATCTTGATATGTTACCAATAAGTCGCGTAAGATGGTTTGACAAGAGAGTAGGTCTCTATTCTTAGCATAACTTGCCACTACTTCAGGCATACCCCCAATAAGTAAAAACTGTTTCAACAAATCATTTGCTTTTTTATGTATCTCGAGAGGAAAGGGATTCTCCTTCGAAAGTTGCTGCTTAGCTTGAAGTAGTGCATTTTCTCCTATTGCTCCTAAAAACTCATCATAAGAGATTGGATACATAAATAATGATCGAATACGCCCTACACCGAAAGAGGGGAGATCAGATAGAGCAAATTCCAATAAAGACCCCGCTGCTATTACATGCAATTCTTTATAGTCTTCATAAAAATAACGTAACGCCTTGATAGCAGAGGGACAATCCTGTATTTCATCGAGAAATAACAAAGTCTTACCTGCTTCTATTGGAATATTGTACATAAGGGCGAGCGAATTACAAATTTGTCGCACATCACTCCCCCTTTCAAATAGAGAAGAAAGATGTTGGTCTTTCTCAAAATTTACCTCTAAAAAATATTCAAACCTCTTTCCCAAGTTTCTCACACTATATGATTTACCCACTTGTCTTGCTCCTCGTACTATAAGAGGCTTACGCTCTTTACTGTTTTTCCAATCGAGTAAATCGCTGTCAATCTTTCTTTTAATATACATATTGAAAATATTTACGGCAAAGATATTGCTTTTTTGTAAAAAAATGACGGCAAACCGTAATTTCTTGCTCCATTACGCAGCTATCACCTGTCTTATGATATAGTAAAGGATAATCCCTCCCGTTATGAGTTTTAGTCCTGTCCCCACTAAAAAGCCGAAGAATGAGGCAAATGCAGGTTTAAGGGAGTGGCGTAAAGTTTTCCCCTCAACGATTATCTCTGCAAGTAAAGCCCCGACAAAAGCCCCTATTATCATTCCGACAGGGGTAAAAAACATCCCGACCAACATCCCGACAAGTGTTGCCCTCGATGCCGCCTTAGACCCCCCTGAGATTTTAGTAAAATGGGCGGGGATTATATAGTCGAGAATCGAAACGATTACCGTAATGATTAGAAGCACTATCATTACACGACCAGTAATAATATCCACCTCCCCTTTTCCCCAAAAGAACATTATAAAGAGTCCCACATAACTTATAGGGAGTCCCGGTATTATAGGCATTATACACCCTACCAGCCCGACTAACCCTAAAATAATTGCAAAAATATCAATCCAGAGTTCCATAATAAAATTATTCTTGGTACAAATGTAACAAAAAACTCCCTACTTTCGTCTATTAATTGCAACCCGAAACCGCGAAATGAGATCGAGAGAATTTAATAATAATATCGAGAAGATTAGACCTAAGCTGATTTGCTTTGCCAACTCCTTTATCGGGAAAGGGGCAGCCACAGCAGAAGATATGGTACAGGATGCCATAATAAAGGTCTGGAGTGAGGTTGAGAAGAAGAACAATATAAGAAATCTCGAAGCATTGACCATCGTAGTTCTTAGAAATTTATGCCTTGATTACCTCAGACTAAAAAAGAACAGTGTGGAAAAAGTGGAGATTAGTGCCCTGAGAGGTTCTGAACAAGGGTTTGCATCGCGGAGTTCCGACCCTCACGGGGCACTTGAATCGAAAGAGCAGAGGGCAAATATCGGCAGATGCTTAGAGATGCTCCCCGATGACCAGCAGCTCGCCATAAGGCTCCGAGACATTTTAGGATACGAGTTCCATGAAATAGCTACGATCCTCGACACCGGAGAGGGAAATGTAAGGACAATACTCTCGCGAGGACGAAAACGAATTAGAGAATTATTAACAGAAACCAATTAATTACAATGAAACTGAAGTTCAATAACAATATTAAAACCGGCTCGATACTCCCCTCTCCGGAGGAGGTTCGCCCCCTGCTCGAAAAGTACTTCGAAGGGGGGAGTTCCCTAAATGAAGAGGAGGCTTTGAGGAGGTTTTTCACCTGCACACCGCTGAATGAAGTTCCGGAGGATTTAAGGAGTTATGTCTCATTGTTTGAATACTTTGAGGAGGAGAGGGGAAGGTCAGAGGGGAGAGTGGAAATTAAGCAGAGGCTCCCAAAAAGAAGAGCATGGTTCCTTACCGCAGGGGTGGCAGCAGTTATATTGCTCGGTATTGTGCTAACTATTAACTATCGTCCTGAACCTCAGGAGCAGGGGATCCGTTTAGTTATCAGCGGAGTACAGGTAAACAACGACTCACTTGCATTAAGTATTGCAAGAGACAAGTTCAAGATATTAAGAAAAGGGCTCCTCAGGGCTGAAAACAGCCTAAAACCGATGGGGAAACTCGAGGGGACTCTTAACAAGATAAATAAATTGACATCAAATATAATTATAAAAGAAGATGAAGAATAAATTATTAATTTGCTTATTAGCACTCTGTTTGGTGCCTTCATTAGCAGCAGCCCAAAGCAAAGGGTTTGATAAGATTTTTGCGGAATTTGAGGAGATAAAAGGGGTGGAGTCTGTAAGTATCTCCCCTAAAATCTTTGCCTCATATGTTACAGGTGCCAATAAAACCAAAGAGGCTGAACTTTTCGCGAAAATGAATATGCTTAAAATCCTGTCTGTCTCAGGAAGCAATAACTCGAAAACCATTAATTCATTAAACACCAAGATCTCTTCTCTGGTGGAGAGAGAGCGTTTTGAGCAGGTAATGAGGGTGAGAGAGGATGGAGAGACACTGGTTATGTATCAGAAAGAGAGCGAATTACTCTTTTTAGCAAACTCTAAAAACGAATGTTCCGTAATCTACATTTCAGGAACTATAGACCAAGAACTTATGAAAGCAGTCCTATCAGGCGAGATATCCATTCAATAAAACATAATTAAATCATGAAAAAAAGATTACAAATAGCAATAATAATTAGCTCTGTCGCTCTATTATCCTCCCTAAATATCGGTGAGGTCGCAGCCCAGAAAAAACTTAAAATAGGGGATACTGAGATACTCCTTCAATCCCCTGTGCAGATAACAGCAGATAAAGATAAAGTGGTGACTCAGGAGTCAAACGACAATAATAAAACAAGTAAGAAAAAGAGGCAGACCTACTACACACGCTCATTTACCGACTTTTATTTCGGAATGGGGTTAGCCACAGATTATCCGACCAGGGATAAAATCTTTCCTGTGGTTTATGGGGACTCTTATGATCTTCAAGTAGGGTTTAAAGAGTTTTACCGCCCCTGCTCCTTTTATGCCATTGGGACACAGATCCAATACTCCTATTTTTCTTATAGGCTTATAGACTCGTCAAACACAGATCTAAATTTCCCTGTCCCCGGAGTTATCCAAAGGGAATATTTTAAGACACATAATGTCGGGACAGCATTTATAAACAGGCTCTATTTTACAAGCAATTTCAGACTTGAGTTTGGGGCTTATGCCGACTATACTTTCTTAAAACAGTATGTTGCCAAATCTTCACTCGTTCCGGACAAAACAGAAAAGTTTAAGTTTGAAGACAACACCTTATTTAACCCCATTCAGGTAGGACTACAGGCAAGCATTGGAGGAAGAAGTTTCTCCATCTATGCCAAATACCGTATTACCACCTGGTTTAATAAGCATATCATCAGCCCCGACCCCCCAAGACTTCATCTCGGCGTCCAATTATCGTTTTAATTTACGTCTATAAATACTCCTTAGAATTCATACCACTAAGAGAGTTTAAATATTGATAAAATTCATTATCTTTGCATTAATATGAATGTTTTGAACCAACATATAGACCAAATAAAACGACTTTGTGAGTTGAACAAGGTTAATTCTTTATTTGCCTTTGGTTCAGTAACTACAGATAAATTTAGACCCGACAGTGACATTGATTTTATTGTAGAAATTGATGATAATGACCCAATTTCCTACTCTGACAAATATTTTAATTTAAAATTTCAGCTTGAAGAAATCCTGCAAAGACAAATAGACCTTCTTGAAGACAAAGCTATAAGAAACAGATTTTTAAAAATTGAAATCGACCGAAGCAAAGTTTTAATTTATGGAAAAAAGAGTTAAAACTTGGCTTGAAGACATTAAGCAGTCAATTGATCAAATTGAAGAGTTTCTTCCTGAAAGAAGAGACTTTTTAGAATTTCAAAAAGATTTAAAAACAAGAAAAGCCATAGAAAGAAATATAGAAATAATTGGTTAAGCAGTTAATAGAATTATAGAAGTTAACCCTGAAATAAAGATTACTAACGCACGAAAAATTGTTGACACACGTAATAGAATAATTCACGGTTATGATACGGTTTCTGAAGATATAATATGGGCCATTGTATCTAATGACCTAAAGAAATTAAGACAGGAAATTATAATTCTACTAGACGAATAAAAAAAGTGGCTAAAAATCTCTCTTTAGCCACTCTTTTCTTTTAATTAATCCGGATTATTATAAATTTTGCACACAACGGACGGAATAGGTCTTGGAAATACTGCCTGTGCTATAAACACTTGTTGCTTCCGTAGAACCTGCACATAACCAGGCGGCATATCCAGTGCCAATATCCCTTCGTGATGTCCAATAAAAACAATAAGAATTTCTTTGAGCACAGTTATTCAAATCACCATACCTATGCCCTCCAGCAGGTAGAAAAAGAGTTTTACTATCTCTGGTATAATAACGACCGGCAAGATTCCCAGTACTCCCGTGGGAATATGTAGTCTGAGAAGTATTCAGAAAACCTTGAGTGACTAAAGCTGCAGAATTATTGAAAACAGATAACTCATAAGAGGTAGGAACCCTCCATCCTGTCGGACATGGTCCTTGTGAAGTGGCAGGGGATGACCATAAATTTGTTGTTGGGTTCCAAGAGCTATCATACTCTGCTCCTGTACCTGCATCAGAATAAGAATAAGAGGTTTCCTTATAATCACATCCTTCATTCCTGCTCCACTGGTAAAGTTTGCCAAACTTAAAATTAGTCGCATCATAACCACAGTTTACAGGGGCATAAACTGTATAACCTATAGGGAGATCCATTAAAATGCCGGCTCCGGAATATAAACCTGTCCCCTCGTTATATGTACCTACCGATATTGATGCAAGCGTTATCCCATTTGAGGGCATACCTAATATCTTAGAGCGCGCAATACTGTTGGCTGAGTTTTTTAAAACAAATTTCTGCATTTTCCCTCCCGCAGCTTCTACCTTTATGGTAAGAGGGTTGGATTCTAAAACTGTCACCGGGGGAACTACTATATAAAATGTCTTGGGAGAGGTGTTTAATGTTACACCATCTCCTAAATCGAGAGTAACAAAGGGCTCTGCAGAAGCATTAAAACGAATGTCAGGAGGAGTACTACTAGGATAGACATAAGAAGACCCACTAAGTGGAGTAGTCTCACTTATTACGACTATCCTTTTTATAGTTTCTGTGCCGGTTAACTGTAATTTTAATATTCCACAAAGATTCTTGAAAACGAGATCTCCGCCTACGTTAGTAAAAGCAACAGCAGGGTTTGCACCTGAGGCGATACCTCCCTCCACATAACTCTGAATAGAGGGGAGTTTGAATTCTATCTTACCATCACTTGCTTTCCCACTACATTTGTCAAAAGGGTAAAAGGCATAACGAGTATTATCGAGAGTAGCATCTCCCTTAAAAACACCTGCTGTCGTTCCTGCCCCTGATGTTAGTTTAAACTCTTTCTTTTCTTCTGAACTACCGAAAAAGAGAGCAATCTTATCGTCAGTGCTCCATAATACCACATTACCGCTTCCAAGCGATGTCTTAGTATCGGAAATAGAGGGTTCAACAGAAGCTCTTAACTCTACTGTGGTGTTAGGCTCTATGGGGCTGTTTTTCTTATCACAGCTATATACAAATCCAAGTAATAATAGAGATGTTATAATTAATATTTTTTTCATTTTATTTCCTCCTTATTATTTTAATTATTCCCACGATCCTGTTGACTCGGTACCGAAACTCTCTGTTGAATTATTCCCCATTGAGGCTGCAAATCCGGTTTCTAATTTTAATTCTAAAACCTCCACTCTCGGTGGGGTGTAGTCTTGCGGACTCTGTCGCTCATCTTTAATAGTTCTAATTTTAATCATATTTGTTTATTTAATGGGTTGAAAATCAGGTAAAGCAGAATAAGAGGTGACAAGTAGGTATTTGAAGTATTTTATAAGTATTAGGTACATATTAGTTATCAGAGTGCAAAAATAAAACTTTTTATCAATAAAGAAAGGGGGGGGGTATAACTAATATTTAAGAATATTATTAATTTTGTAATATGAGAAAATATTTACTTCTACTGCTTGCTGTTTTCATAAACATGGGGTTAGGTTTCGGTCAGGAATCTAAGGGAGAGGAGGTGATAGGGAAGGGACCTACACATAAAGGGAACAATTTAGATTTAATTAAGCTCTTTTCGGAGCACCGTTTAAAGGGAGTTGATCCTAAGGTGGGGGATATGAAATACTACCTTTATGACCCTATTGCCCATGGGGGAGACCCTGACAGAAGCTACCCATTAATTGTCATTTTCCACGGAGCTAACAATGGAAAAGAGGGGGTGATGTGCGCAGCTTATACAGATTGTGCAGTCTATGCAGGGGAAGAGTACCAGAAACTACTCTCCGGAGCCTATATATTGTTCCCAAAAGCAAACGAAGCGGAAGAGGAGGACTACCCAGAATATAAAAAGAGCGGGACATGGAAAACCATTGACCCTGCTACCGGAACCTCTATATATGTGCCGAGCGCCGCAGCGATTGTGGAGGAGGTTATTGCCAAGAATAAAATTGACCCGAAAAAAGTTGCTGTAGGAGGGACCTCTGCAGGGGGTTTTATGGCATGGAGATTTTTAGCAGCAAGAGAGGATTTAGTAAAGGCAGCATTTCTTATTGCCCCTTATGGAAATCCGACTGAGGAGGAGTTAAAAAGATATGAAGCGAGTGAGGTTCCGATTTGGATTATACATGGGATAAAAGATGAAATATGCACTTACGATAAATTTACCGGTCCTCTGGAGAAGAGATTTAGAGAGATGAAAAATGTCCGCCTCTCCCCTATTGAGACTGTTCGTTATGGGGATAAAGGGGTGGTAAAAATGGATGTGTCAGGGATAGAGATGGGGCAGCATCTTGCCCTTTTCTGTGTTGGGGCAAATATGATTTATGATGACGGCACCCCTTATGACCCAGCCTACCCGGCTGGTTTTATCGATTGGCTGAATAAATGTTTTAATATTTAAACCTTTTATAAAAACTCTCGTCTAAAGAGTAGTTTTTTACATGAGGTTAAAGTTCATAAGTTTGTAAGGGAGTTAAGATGTGATATCTTCTCCCTTCTTTTTTAAAATAAATACCTTGTGATGCAAGGTATTTAAAAACTTTATATATCTTTGCATCGCAAACATCTAATAATACACCTTTAAAATAAAAATAATTGTATGAAACCGAACATGATTCCATTAACAGAATCGCCAAAGGCGATGAATATAAATAATATATCATGTGAGAGCGAAGCGGCTCTCATACACCTTTAAAAATAAATATAATCGTATGAAAAAAGTACTTAATGTCGGAATCGGAGGAAGGCCTTTCACAATAGACGAAGATGCTTACCAAAGACTTGATGGTTACCTGAATGCGTTTAGAATAAAAGCACAATCAGAGATGGGACACCAGACAAAAGAGGTTCTCGATGAACTCGAAATGCGTATTGCAGAGCTATTCGACGAGTCTCTCTCTCACAAAATGGAGGTGGTAAACCTTGCATTGGTAAATAAAGTTATCTCACAGTTAGGGATGCCGGATGGGAGCCCTGCTGATTTTGGGAACTCCACTACCCACGACTTTCACCAACCGCGAGTGGTGAAAAAACTCTTTCGCGACCCTGACAGCAAAGCTATCGGCGGAGTCTGTGGCGGACTTGCAGCCTACTTTGATGTCGATATAGTTCTGATGAGAGTTCTATTTATTTTGGCATTAGTTTTCGGTTCCCTCGGTTTCTGGTTCTACGTTATCCTCTGGATAGTGGTTCCTCTTGCCACCACCGCTGCCCAAAAATGCGAAATGCGTGGTCTCCCAGTTACCGCTGAGAATCTAAGACGCTTCTCTACACAACGTTAAATCTGATAATTATGGAAGTTTATAACAATAATATAGTGGACAATCTAAAGTCCCAAATGAGAAAGGGGGTACTTGAGTACTGTATCCTACTCATTTTGAACAAAGAAGATGCCTACGCCTCCTCTATTATTTCGCAACTCAAGGATGCAAATATGATAGTAGTAGAAGGGACGCTATATCCTCTTTTAATAAGGGAAAAAAACCAGGGACTACTTAGTTACCGCTGGGAAGAATCTCCCCAAGGACCCCCAAGGAAATATTATTCCATCACCGAAAAAGGTCGTATGCACCTGAAAGAGATGGACGGAGCCTGGAAAGAAATAGTGGAAACCATTGAACTAATAAAAAACAAATAAATATGAAACATGTTATAAAAGTCAGCATTGGCAATATTGCATTCACACTCGAAGAGGATGCTCACAAAATGCTCAGCGACTACCTTAATGATCTTAATGCTCATTATAAAAACAACATCAACGGAAAAGAGATAGTGGATGGTATCGAGGAGCGCATCTCTGAACTATTTCTCGAAAAAGCAGGGAAGGATACCATCATCGAAGTATATATGGTCAGGGAGGTAATAGATATTCTCGGACGCCCCGAAGTAATAGACGAAGAGAGTGGAGAGAGTGCTAAAAATCAAGGACAATACAATAGAAAACTCTACAGAGACACTTCAAACGTCGTGGTCGGAGGGGTCTGCTCCGGATTAGGAGCCTACTTCCGCCGAGAACCGGCACTTTTCAGAACACTCTTCGTGGTACTGACAATTTTCTTTGCAATATTCGGTTGGGGATACGGAGGAGGGTTTTTCGTGCTTCTCTATATTGCCTTTTGGATAATTATCCCTCCCGCAAGGAGTTATGAGGATAGGTGCAAGATGAAAGGGGAGTCTCCTACCATTGAGTCTATTCAAGACAATGTGGAGAAAGGGGTGAAAGAGGTAGCAAAGGGGGTTAAAAGAATCCAAGATGAGAACCCGGGATTTTGGAAAATGGTAGGAACAGTTCTTGCGAAGTTCTCAGGTGTCATATTGGTATTTGTAGGAGTAGTCGGGGTGGTCTCTTTGATTATTGCCTTATTGGGGTACAAAATCTGGGGATTAGCTTTCCCTCTCTCTGCATTAAGTTTCCTCTCGATTTTTAGCAATGTCACATTAACAGGGGCTTTTTGGTTAAAATTATTCCTGCTAATCTCCATCTTTACCCCATTTGTAGGGGCTTTATATAGCGGAATACTACTGCTTTTCGGATTCAAATCTCCAAAATGGAGACCCGGATTGATTATATTTATTATTTGGGTAATAGGGTTAGTAGGGTTACTCTCTATGGGATTCGGAACTGCTACCCGTTATATGGATACTGATAGCAAAAGAGTGTCAGAGGCGGTTAATCTCACAAGCGATACACTCTATATAGAGTATAATGATGTAAGCAAATGGGATAATAACAAAGTCTATATCGAAGCCGGATACCATAATTATAAACTCTACTTTTTAAATGACAGCAACAAGGAGAATTATCAAATAATTTGTTACCCCGAAGTCTCTGTTTACAACAATGAAAGGGAGGCTTCAGAAATCGAAATGAAAACCAATTATTTTATAAACGATATGTCGCTTGCAGAGATAAGGAGCATCACCCAAACCCCTTTCTATACCCTCGAAGGGAACACCCTCAGAATAGATCCAAAGGTCTATGATGCTGAACACCCTATAAAAGAGGCAGAAAGGAGTCTAAACCTCTATCTCCCCGAAAATGTAAAAGTAAT
>CAYSND010000038.1:0-11390 GCA_964432305.1 uncultured Muribaculaceae bacterium
GAAACAACTATGTGGAACGTATCCAAGATAATTATCTCCGTCAGGGAAAAGGGAACATAGGACCCGGTAGTATTGCCCACATGGCCACAAAAGTTATTGATAAGTACGGAGTCGTTCCGGAATCTGTCTATTCAGGTATCAACTATGACTCTCCTACCCATAATCATACTGAATTTACTTCTTATTTAGAACAAGTAGCCGAGACATCTGTGAAGTTAAAGAAGCGCTCTCCTGAATATTTTAAGCTTCAGAATGCCATTATGGATATCTATCTCGGAGAAGTTCCTCAAAAATTCAACTACAATGGTAAGGAATATACCCCGCAGACATTCAAGGATTACCTCGGTCTTAATATGAGTGACTATGTGGAGTTTACCAGCTTTACTAATCACCCTTTCTATAAGCGTGTACCACTTGAAATTCCTGATAATTGGGATCATGAGTTACTCTACAACCTCCCGTTAGATGAATTTATGTCTGTTATTGATAATGCCATTATGAGTGGCTATACAGTAGCCTGGGATGGTGATATAGGGGACCCAGGATATATATTTGCTAAAAAAATAGCTATTATCCCCGAGGATGCCACTCTTACTCGTGATCAGATTATTCAGATTATGGAGAAGGATGAGATAATTCCGGAAAAGACCATTACTCCTGAAATTCGCCAGGAGGGGTATGAGACTTTTGTTACCACTGACGACCACCTTGAGCATATAATAGGTATAGCTAAAGACAAGAATGGAACCAAATATTACAATACTAAGAACTCTTGGGGCTACGGACGTAGAGGAAATGAGACCGGACACCACTATTTATCCGAATCATTTGTACGTAGCAAGACTATAAGTATTATGGTTCATAAAGATGCTGTTCCCAAAGAGATTAGAAAGAAAATCGGTTTATAATAACATATATACCCAAAGCCTTGAATCCAGTTAAGCAGATACCAAATGTCATTACGATGATGAACTTAGTATCGGGAGCCCTCTCGATAGTATTTACATTTAATAGCGATTACGAATTATCGTTTTATTTTATGCTCCTGGCAGCATTATTCGATTTTTTCGATGGATTTGCAGCACGTCTTTTAAAGGCTTATTCAGAGATAGGTAAGGAGCTTGACTCGCTTGCTGATGTTATCAGTTTCGGGCTAGCTCCTTCCTTACTTTTATTCCAATATTTGACCTCAATAGATACAGTAGTAGAGTGGGTATGCTATATCCCTCTGATTATTGCCCCTTTTACAGCATATCGTTTAGCTAAATTCAACCTTGACAAACGCCAAACTTCATCTTTTTTAGGGCTCCCCTCTCCTGCCTCTGCTCTCTTTGTAGGTTCCCTTATTTTCTTCTCTACTCAAGCTGATATTTCATGGTTCCTAAATAACAATTTCACTATTCCCATACTCTCTCTCCTCCTCTCCTATCTCTTAGTTAGTGAAATACCGATGTTTTCACTTAAACTCAAATCACTAAAATGGAGAGATAATGAGCGACTATTTATTTTTCTTATCACAATAGTAGTTCTTGGAGTATTACTTATAATCATGGGACGACACTGGTCGTCTGCCATTCTTTTAGCACTCTCCACTTATATTCTTTGGAATCTTGCCCTCTTTCTGATAGGGCACTTTACTAATAAAAAATAGTTAGGAAAACTGTTTGAATAGTTTTTCCATTTTTGATTCTGAATCAGGACCACTTACCCCAAAATAAAACTTAATCTTAGGCTCTGTCCCTGAAGGACGTACAGAGACTACTGATCCATCTTCGGCAAAGAATCTGAGTACATTGGACTTGGCAAAACCGGTCTCTTCAGGTTTATTGTAATCAATAATCTTAACAACAGGTGAGCCTGCTAGTTCTTTGGGAGGATTTGTTCGGTAATCCACCATTATAGCAGCAATCTGTTCTGCACCATCTTTCCCCTTTTTGGTAAGTGAAAGAAGTTTCTCTTTATATAGACCAAATTCTTTATAGATTTTCTGAAGTAAACCATATAGAGTCAAACCTTGATCTTTAGCCCAGGCTGCACACTCAGCTACCATTACACAAGAGATTACAGCATCCTTATCACGTACAAACTCCCCTACATTAAATCCATAACTCTCCTCCCCACCACAGATAAAGACCTTTTTCCCTTCATTAGCACGGATAACCTCGGCAATATATTTAAATCCGGTAAGTACATCATATATCTCTACCTCGAATTTATCGGCAATAGCTCTCAAAAGTTCAGAAGTGACAATAGTCTTAACAATATATGTATTCCTATTTAACTTCCCGAGCTCTTTCCAACGAGTAAGTATATAATAGACCAAAATAGCTGCTGTCTGATTCCCATTAAGTAATTTCATCTCCCCATTGCTATCTCTCACTGCAACACCGATTCTGTCAGTATCGGGGTCTGTCCCCATTACCACCTCTGCTCCTACTTTCTCTGCAAGCTCCACAGCCATCTTCAGTGCTGCCGGCTCCTCAGGGTTAGGTGAGGGAACTGTGGGGAAATTACCATCACTAATCTCCTGCTCTTGAACAGTAATAACATTAGTAAAACCTAATTGACGAATAGCTCTCGGTATCATCCTTACTCCGGTTCCATGTAGAGGAGTATAGACTAATTTAATATCTTTATACCTCGACACAGATTCAGGAGAGAGAGTCAAAGAGAGAATAGCGCTCAGGTATTTCTTATCCATCTCCTCTCCAAGAAGAGTAATATTATATGAGGAGCCATCACCGAAATTAACCATAGAGGGGTCCGTAATCTTCTCTACCTCACTAATAATGTTTTTATCATGAGGAGGTGTAATCTGCGCACCATCACCCCAAAAAACTTTATAGCCGTTATACTCTTTTGGATTATGAGAGGCTGTTATCATTACCCCTGCATGACATTTAAGGTCTCTGATAGCATAACTTAATTCTGGTAAAGGTCTGAGATTCTCAAAAAGATAGACTTTGAAATCGTTGGCAGCAAGTACATCGGCAGTGATTTTGGCAAACTCACGACTATTATTTCTTGAATCATACGCAATCGCCACTTTCCACTCTTTCAGATCCGAAAATGCCTTCTTAACATAATTTGCCAATCCTTGCGTGGCCATCCCGACTGTATATTTATTCATTCTGTTCGTTCCTACCCCCATTATCCCTCTCAATCCACCCGTTCCAAACTCAAGATTCCTATAAAAAGACTCCTCGAGTTCTTTGGGGTCCCCATTAATCATTGCAGAAACTTTAGTCCTTGTCTCAACATCATAATTAGATGTCATCCACGATTTTGCTACCTCAATATAATTTCGTTCCATAGTAAATTGTTTTATATAGTGCGAAAATACAAAAAAATAAGGAGTTTTAATCATTATCTTTGTCCAATTCTTAGAAAATGGACGACAAGACAATAAAATTCATACTGGAACACGATTCCGCAGACGGAGGGAAGCTTCTCCTCTCCGCAGGACAATACCCTGACATCGACGTTAATATGGCAGTCAGGTGCATTGAGGCAAGAAAAAAGCTCAAGCATAAAGTCCCTTTGTGGTTCTCATACCCCTCCCTTAAATTTCCTTTCCCCTTGGCTTTAGAACAATGCAGTTCTGAAACTGCAGCAAGGTATAAAAGCAGATTTCTTCCCTTGAAAGGGAGAGTTGGAGATTTGACAGGTGGGTTGGGGATAGACTCCTACTTCTTTTCGCTCTATTGCGCAGAAGTTGAGTACTTTGAAAAAAACCCACTCTTAGTAGATGCCGCCTCTTATAACTTTAAGGAGCTATCCGCATATAACATAAAAGTTAACCCCTCTAATATAAGTGTTTCATTTATTGATAGTCAAATAGTTAATAAATTTGATTTAATTTATTTAGACCCGTCAAGAAGATCTGACAAAGGGGATAGAATTTACTCTCTAACTGAGTGCGAACCAAACTTTTTAGAGCTTAAAGATGCTATTTTTTCCAAAACCGAGAGGATTCTCTTAAAAGTTTCCCCTATGGCGGATATCTCATCCACCCTCAAACTCCTCCCCCAAACTACTCAACTTCATGTACTCTCCGTAGAGAATGAATGTAAAGAGCTCTTATTCTTGTTGGAAAAGGGGGCTAATCAAGAACCTATTATAACTGCTGTAAATATCGAAAATGGAAAGGAGGAGAGTTTTAATTTCACTATCTCCTCTGAAAAGGGGGCGACAGCTACCTTTATGAAATCATCCGATTACAGATACCTTTACGAACCAAATAAATCTATTTTGAAATCGGGAGCTTTTAAATCCCTCTCCACCTCTTTCCATTTAGACAAAATTGCCCAAAGCACCCACCTTTACCTCTCCGAAGAACTCATTGAAGGGGTTCCTGGACGCACTTTCAGGGTTTTAGAGATATTGGATTTCAATAAAAGAAGCATTGCATATCTAAAAGAGAACTATCCGGGTGGAAGTGTCATTGCAAGAAACTTCCCTCTCTCTTCGGAGGCGCTTAGAAAAAGGATTGCACTCCCTGAAGGGGAAATCTACTCTTTTTTTGCTGCATTAACAGCAAATGGGAGCAAGAAACTCTTTATTTGTCAAAGAAAATAGAGAGTTGGAAGCAAACTATTCGTAGAAGTTCTTATTTAGATTTACCAAATAAACTTTCTCTACTGCTCGGGTAATAGCTGTGTAGAACCATTTCAGGTCATCTAAAGTAATCTCACCACCCCAAAAAGGGTTATCTATAAAGACTGATTTCCATTGTCCACCTTGAGATTTATGACAAGTAATCGCAGTGGCGTACTTTATTTGAAGGGCGTTGTAGTATAGGTCTTCCCTTACGGAGGCATTTCTTTTCCTTTTCCCCTTAATATGCTCATAATCGGCATATACCCCTTCATAAAGTGCATTCTGTTGCTCCTGTGAAAGAGATGCTGTTTCGGAAGATAATGTATCTAATATTATTTTAGCTGATATCTCTATATCGTTATAATCGGGAAATGAGAGGGTTGCCTGCGCGAAATGGAGTCCGTATCGCTCTTCATATTTTCCTATTCTCATAAGTTCCGCAACATCTCCATTAGCTATAAAATCTAACTCTTTTATCTCCTCGAGGAATTGATAGCAGTTTTTTACGACCATAATTTTATCACCCTTAGTTAGTTGCTCCTCACGGAAGAGGATAGTGCTTCTAATACCGCTATTGTAACGGTTTGCCCTCTTATTTGAGCGACAGAGAACCACAGTTTCGTCAATCCCGTATTTATCAATCGAATCTGCGATTTTTTCAATTAACTCTCCTCCAGAGATTAATTCAATATCTGGAAACCCCTTTACGGAGAGCTTAGGGAACCATTGTGGAAAAGGGGAGGATTCTATTGCCTTACGAAGAAGAGTTGCATTGTATAGAATCCCTGACTTCTCTGCCTGCCTTACCACGGAGTGGAGTTCAGCGAAGAGCGGGTTTCCGTATTGAGAGAGATAATCTATGTCGAGGGCAGGAGATTTATCGAGGGAAATGGGGGGAAGTTGCGCATTGTCCCCCACTAAAATTAATCTGTTTTGCACCCCGCTTCTGACAAAAGTAATAAGGTCATCAAGCAGATTACCACTACCAAAGGGGGAATTGAAAGAGTATGTGGAGATTAAGGAGGCTTCATCAACTATAAAAATGGTCTCTTTGCTCTTATTGACATTTAATTGGAACTCCCCTACTCCATTATTAAGGGACTTTTGGCGATAAATCTGTTTATGGATAGTATATGATGGTTCTCCGGTATAATTTGCAAGCACCTTTGCCGACCTTCCGGTGGGAGCCATTAACCTATATGGAATGTTAAACTCTTTTAAAGTCTTAACAAATGATGCCAATACAGTAGTTTTTCCGGTCCCCGCGTAACCATTAATAACCATGATATCAGTATCTTGACCTCCTATAATGAAATTAGAAAGAGAACTAAATAACTCCTCTTGACAAGAAGTAGGTTCGTATCCGAAATTTTCAGATATTTTGTTATAAAGGAAAAGTTCAAGAGACATTTGGCTAATTCTTTTTATTGAATAAGACAAATATCATCAATAAAGGGAATATTTCCAAACGACCAAGTAACATCTCTATGCTGAGAACAAATTTCCCAAGAGCGGGAAAATAGCTATAATTCCCCATTGAGCCACAACCACCAAATGCAGGTCCGACATTACCCATTGCAGAGATAGAACCTGTGACCGCCTCTTCAAAATTAACTCCTAACATCGCTAAAATAAGGGCACCTAAAAAGACAATAGCAAGATAGATTGCTATAAAGAGTGAAACTTTATTAACTACCTCCGCTTCAATGATTTGGTTTCCTACCTTTATAGGTATAACAGCATTGGGGTGAAGCTGTCTTCTTATATTGGTTTTGATAGATTTAATAAAAATCCAAACTCTGTCTGCTTTAATACCCCCTGTAGTAGAGCCTGAACAGGCACATTGAACGGAGAGGTAGAGTAGTATAATCATAGGAAAGGCACCCCATAGATTTGAATCTGCGATAGCTAACCCAGTACTCGTACTGATAGAAATTGAATGGAAAAATGATTGCCTGAAAGCCATCCCCCAAGTATCGACAACTCCGTTAAATTTTATATTCATAGCTATGACTATTCCGGAGAGGAGCACAGTCATAAGGTAGAATCTAATAATCGGAGACTTAAAGATTTTCCAACTTCGAGTTACCACTGTAGAATATATAAGCCCAAAATGGAGTCCTGAGAGGAGCATAAAAAACATGGATACAAGCTCAATAGGGAACGAGTTATATGCCTGTATAGAAGCATTCTTGACACTGAATCCGCCGGTGGCAACTATACTGAAAGCATGGTTAACAGCATCAAAAAGGGGCATCCCTGCCAACATAAGGAAGAAGGTGGTAGCAACAGTAATTGAGAGATATACGGTAGTGATAACCCTTAGAGTCCCTTTAGTCTGAAATCTATAATTGTCTTTTGAGAGGGATGAAATCTCCATTTTAGACATCTTTACCCTAAATGTACTCATAGTTGGGAGAACCAAAAGCATAAAGACCACCACCCCTATACCACCAATAAAGTTAGTAGAGGATCTCCAAAAAGCAAGTCCTTTGGGTAATCCCTCTACATTATTCAATATTGTCCCCCCGGTAGTAGTATAACCTGAAACCGATTCGTACCAAGCATTTATAAGTGAAAATTCCCCCCCATAAAGCACGAATGGAAGCATTCCGAACAAACAGCTAAGTACCCATGAAAAGATAGTTATGGCGAAACCCTCTTTTAGATTTATATCTTCTGATTCCCTTACGAATATAATTGGGAAAATTCCCGTTAAAAGAGTTATAAAACCACTTATTGCAAGGGGTGAAAATGAGGCATCAAAACCATTAAACATCGATATCAAAACTGATATAAACATGAAAATGGCATTGAATATCAATGCTATCCCTACATAACGAGCTATGAGTTTAATATTCATCTCTTCTTTAACGACTTATTTTCCTCTATAATCTCCTTTATTCCCTCATTCAACTCCTGAATTTGATCCCCTCCGTAATCAAAAGTGACGGAGTAGGATTTATTAAATTTACGATAATTCTCGACCCCTTTACTAATTTTGACCAAAGGTTTAAGAATATAAATATTGATAAAGTAATTAAATAATATCACCAAGATAATACCGACACAGACAGCCACCACACATGGCATTATGCTTCTATAGAAGCTCTCTTTAAGGTGGTAATAGTTATCTGTTAAAGCCTTTTGTGAAATTAGATTCAGAGACTGAATGTATCCTTTTAATTTATCATATACACCTTGAAGTCTATTAAAATACCAATCCCTTCTGGCTGTATTACCATCATCCCATATATCTTCAAGTTCTTGTACCACATGCACATAAGCCACATAAGCATATTTAATAGAGTCAGCCATATTCTTCTCTTCCTGAGAAATATTAAATTGTTCTAACTGAGAAAGGAGTTCATAAAACTTTTTATCGGGTTCTAAATTTGAGGGGTTGAAATTTGAATCTCTACCTATATATTCGAGTAAACCGGTGTTATATTCATCGGATATATTCATCATCAGACGTGAAGAGTTCACACTTTTAAAATTATCTGTTATCAATGTAGAGACATATCTACTCATCCTGCCAAATTCAAAATATGCTACCACACCTGACAAAAAAAGCATTAGCCCAATAACGACCGAGCCTAAGAGGACTTTTTGACGAATAGAGAGTTTAATTCTTTCCATAGATATTTAAATGATAAGCAAAGGTATTAAAAAAATTGAGGGCTACTAAAAAAGTAGCCCACATTCTTTATTTAAGAAAATTTTATCTCTCCTTATTTAACAGTAGCCATATATGCTAACATGTCGAGAACTTTATTAGAGTATCCCCACTCGTTATCATACCATGAAACCACCTTAACGAAATTACCATTGAGCTGAATACCTGCCTTTGCATCGAAAATAGATGTGCGAGGATCGGTAATAAAGTCGCTTGATACTACCTCTTCTTCGGTATAACCAAGAATTCCTTTTAATTCCCCTTCAGATGCCTTCTTCATAGCAGCACAAACTTCATCATAAGTACAAGCTTTGTCAAGACGGCAAGTCAAGTCAACAACTGAAACGTTTACAGTCGGAACTCTAAAAGACATCCCTGTAAGTTTTCCATTCATCTCAGGAAGAACTTTCCCAACAGCTTTTGCTGCACCTGTAGAAGAAGGGATAATGTTAGCTGCTGCTGCACGACCACCTCTCCAGTCTTTAGCTGAGGGTCCGTCAACTGTCTTCTGAGTAGCAGTGGTAGCATGAACTGTGGTCATAAGACCTTCAACTATACCAAAGTTCTCATTAAGAACCTTCACTATAGGTGCCAAGCAGTTAGTAGTACAAGAGGCATTTGAAACAATAGTTTCACCTTTATACTTTTTATTATTAACTCCGTATACAAACATAGGAGTATCATCCTTAGATGGAGCTGACATAATTACGCGTTTTGCACCGGCGTCAAGATGAGCTTGAGCTTTTTCTTTAGTAAGGAATAAACCTGTTGACTCCACAATGTATTCTGCACCTGCTTCATTCCATTTCAAATCTGCGGGATTCTTTTCAGCGGTTACACGGATAGCATGTCCGTTAACTACCAATTTACCATCCTTAACTTCAACAGTACCATCAAAACGACCATGAACAGTATCGTATTTTAGCATATAAGCCATATAGTCAACATCTATCAAGTCATTGATAGCAACTACCTCAATATCATTTCTATTTTGAGCTGCACGGAAAACAAGACGACCAATGCGTCCAAAACCATTAATACCTACTTTTATTTTTCCCATTGATTTATAATATTAAATTAAACAACGGTGCAAAAATAAGAAATTTGTTTGAAAACTGCTATCTTTGCAATATTAAATTATTATAATGAAGAAAAAAAGAGAGATTCTCATCACCAATGACGATGGCGTAAATGCGAAAGGGATAGGCGTATTGGTAGAGATGATGAGAGAGTTTGGGAATATCACCGTAATTGCCCCTGAAAATGCAATGTCCGGCATGTCCACTGCAATATCCCTTGGAAAAAAGATATCATTAAGAACCATTAAAGAAGAGGAAGGAGTAAGGATTTATGCCATGAATGGTACACCGGCTGACTGTGTAAAAATGGCAATGAATATAATCTTTACTGATACAAAACCCGACCTGCTTGTTTCAGGAATTAACCATGGCTCTAATGCTTCAGTTGCCTCACACTACTCAGGAACTCTTGGAGCAGCTATTGAAGGGACGATATACGGCATTCCATCAATAGGTTTTTCACTTGATTCACATAAACCTGATGCAGATTTCTCCCCTGTGGTAAAATACGGGAAAATAGTTATTGAAAAATATTTGCATCACCCTGCAGAAAAGATGGTTTACCTTAATGTAAATTTCCCTGCTATTCCCACTGAAAAGGTAAAAGGGATCCGCATGGCACATAGAGGTGCCGGGAGGTGGATTAAAGAGTTTACTATTGTAAGTGATGGCAATGGAGGACACTACCACTGGATGGAGGGGACTTTTGAAGATTTAGAGGAGAGTGACAAATCTACCTTTGGGGACCATAAACTTCTTCAGGAGGGGTATGTTTCAGTAGTTCCTCATTATATAGACAACACTGTTTATAGTGAAATAGACCGCTTAGCTAAGGCTTGGGATTTGTAAAAAATGAAATACTATATTATAGCAGGAGAAGCATCGGGTGATCTTCATGGCTCAAACCTTATGAGAGGGCTTAAAAATGAAGATCCTGACTCAGAGTTTCGTTTCTGGGGGGGGGATTTAATGTCATCAGTCGGCGGAACGCTTGTAAGGCACTATCGAGAGACTGCTATAATGGGGTTTGTGGAGGTGGTAAAACAACTTGACAAAGTTCTCGGTAATCTCTCCTTTTGTAAAAAAGACCTTTTATCGCATCGCCCTGATGTGTTGATTCTTATAGATTACCCCGGGTTTAATTTCAGGATGGCAAAGTTTGCCCGAAAACATGGGATAAAAGTCTTTTATTATATTGCTCCGAAAGTTTGGGCATGGAAAGAGTCGAGAGTTAAACGCCTTCAGAAGGATATTGACAAACTCTTTACAATTTTCCCTTTTGAGATAGAGTATTTTCGCAAATGGAATATAGAACCTATATATTGTGGTAATCCTCTAATTGATAGTATCGAGCTTGGTCTTGATAGCGAAATGGCAAGAAACTTTGCAAATAGACACTCACTCGGCGAAAAGGAGAGTATAGCAATACTTCCAGGGAGCCGTAGAGGGGAAATAGAGTTCCTACTCCCCCGTTATAGAGAGGTAATAAAGAGATTGGGGGATAAATACAATTATCTTGTAGCAGCAGCCCCCTCTATTGAGGACTCACTCTATGAAAAATACCTTTTAGGGTGCAATGTTAAGATTATTCGTGGTGAGACATACCCTCTATTAAAAAACTCCACAGCAGCTCTTATAGCTTCCGGAACGGCAAGCCTCGAAGCGGCTCTTATTGGAACTCCTCAAGTTGTGGGTTATGGTGGAAATCCTCTCTCCTACCAAATTGCCAAAAGGCTCGTTAAGGTTAATTATATCTCATTAGGGAATTTGATACTTGATAGACTTGCATTTAAAGAGTTAATTCAAAATGACTGTAATCCTGATACTCTTCTTCAAGAGGTGGAGAGGATTCTTAACGACTCCGATTACAGAGAAGAGATGATTGCCTCGTATTCTGAAATCCGTACCCTTTTAGGGGAAGGGGGAGCCTCAAACAGAGTAGCTAAGGAGATGATAAAACTACTTAAAGATGAAAGCATATAAATATCAGGGAGCAGGTAACGACTTCGTTATTTTAGATAATAGAGATGGGG
>CAYSND010000039.1:0-1798 GCA_964432305.1 uncultured Muribaculaceae bacterium
GAGATATTGGATATGAAAGCCAATGGCGCATCTATTATCCTCTCTACTCATAATATGGAGTCGGTGGAGGAGTTATGCGACAATATCGCCTTAATCAATAAATCAAAACTTGTGGTAACCGGAGGAGTGGAGCAGATTAGAAGGGAGCATGGGAATAATCAGGTGGAGGTAATCTATCGTGGTCACTCCGGTGCAAATTTCTTAAATACCCCTTTTATGACTCTTGCTTCTGATGAGGAATTTAAAGGGAATAGAAAAGCTATTCTTAATGTAGAGAAGGGGACTCCTTCAAAAGATATCCTTTCGGGAATAGTTGTTAACGATTTAGAAGTTATCTCCTATAGAGAACTTATTCCAAGTATGAATGATATTTTTATTAAATTAGTAAGCGGGGAGGCAAAATAATATGAACTTCAAGAAAGTAAAAATAATTATAGGTCGCGAATTTAGCATTCGTGTAAAAAAGAAATCATTTATTCTAACCACTATCCTGACTCCACTCTTTTTTGCTGCCCTTATGATTGTCCCTTCTCTTATGATGATGACAGGGGGAGGAGACGAGGAGCAGAAAGTTATGGTTGTGGATAATTCAGGGATAATTGCTCCGACACTTGAAAGTAGTAAGGAGGTAACTTATGTTATCAGTGAGGATAATGATATAGAGAGTTTGAAAAAGAGGTTTGATGCACTTGGGGTATATGCTTTAGTTAATATCTCTCCTCTCGATGCTACTAACAATCTCTCAGTTACAACATATTCTTCCAAACAGTTAAATATGGAGGTGAAAAGCACCATCTCCAAGGGTGTTAGTAAAGCACTTGAGAACTATAAAATCTCATCTTATAAAATTGATAATATCGAGGAGATATTAAAGGATATTAAAACAGAGGTAAAAGTCAATACTTTCACTCTGTCACAAGGGGGAGAGGAGAAGGCTAATATGGTGGAGGTAAGTATGGTGATAGCATATATTCTTAGCTTTATGATATATATGTTCGTGGTAATGTTCGGGAATATGGTTATGAGGAGTGTAATAGATGAAAAATCAAACCGTATAGTCGAGGTAATAGTCTCATCTGTAAAGCCTTTTGAACTAATGGTTGGAAAGATACTTGGTGTTGCAAGTGTGGCACTTACTCAGTTTTTAATATGGATAGTTTTAACCTTTGTGCTTCTTTTCGGATTCCAATTAGCAGTCGGTAAAGACTTTATTGCAAGTAAACTCGGTACACAGACCGAGCAGGTAACACAGATGGTTCCGGGGAGTGAAGAGGTTATAGCATCTGTTGCCGAGGGGAGTGGAAACTCTGAAATGGCAAGCATAATAACAGCTATTTCTCAGATTAATTTCCCTTATATAATAGGTTGTTTCTTGATTTACTTCGTTCTCGGATACCTTTTATATGCTGCTATGTTTGCAGCAATAGGCTCCGCAGTCGATAATGAGGCAGATACACAGCAATTAACGCTCCCTGTTACTCTGCCGTTGATTTTGGGGATATTTATGATGTTGCATACCTTCCAACACCCTGATAGCTCTCTCTCTTTCTGGGGCTCGATAATTCCATTTACCTCCCCTATGGTGATGCTTGCAAGAATCCCATTTGAAGGGGGAGTTCCACTTTGGGAACTGCTATTATCGATAGGGTTACTCTTAATAACATTCCTATTAATAGCTTATTTGGCAGGAAAGATTTATAGGATAGGGATACTCTCTTACGGAAAGAAAGCTACATGGAAAGACCTTTGGAAATGGATAAAATATTAAAATTATGAAACAGATTGTCTCTTTAGTAAT
>CAYSND010000039.1:1898-2958 GCA_964432305.1 uncultured Muribaculaceae bacterium
GCAATAAGAACCTATGATGTTTTTTCCGTTTTTCCTTTTGACAATAAGATAGTGATTGTAGAGATAAAAGGTTCGGAACTGAAAAAATTGCTTAACTCTTTTGCCAAGAGGGAGCAGTTCCAAGCTATGGGGGGAGTGCAGATTGAGGTTAAGAGTAAAAAAATGACCAAGTGCCTTATAGGAGGTTCCCCTTTGGATGAGAATAAAATTTACAAACTTGCCACAATCGATTTTTTGCTTGATGGGGGAGATTATCTGAATCTAAGAAAATCTGCTCTAAATATAATTAACACAGAGGTTTTTATAAGGGATGCTGTCGTAAAGTATATTAAAGATAAAACCGCGCAGGGTATTGTCTTATCGGGGAAGAAAGATGGTAGAATAGTAATTAATAAATAGATAGATAGATTATGAAACAGAATAAAATTATAACTTTTTGGATTGTAGTCATCTGCTTGTCAGTCTCAATCAATTTATCAGCTCAGAAAAAGATTGTTATACTACATACTAATGATACTCATTCTCAGATAGAACCTATTAGAACGGGTAATGGAAAGGGGAAAGGGGGCGTTCATAGACGCGGGGAGTATTTTAAGAAAGTCAGGAGTGAAAATGAGAATGTCTTAATAATGGATGCCGGAGACTTTAATCAGGGAACACCCTATTTTACTCTCTTTAAGGGGGATATGGAGATGGAGGTTATGAATGCTCTCGGATATGATCTTGTTTGTCTCGGTAATCATGAATTTGACAATGGGGTAGATGATCTTGCGAGAAGGCTCTCTAAAGCGAAGTTTCCTATTATTTGTTCAAACTATGATTTTTCAACTACTCCTTTAGCACCATATATTAAGCCTTATGTAATTATCGAGAAAGGGGGGCTTAAAATAGGGGTATTTTCTATTTTGTCCGATCTTAAAACACTCGTTTCCGAGCCCTCAAGAAAAGGGGTAAAATATTTGAATGGATTTAAGGTGGCAGATGAGATGTCGGCGAAATTAAAAGCTCTTGGTTGTGATATGGTTATAGCTTTAACTCATATAGGTTATAGCAGCCAAAA
>CAYSND010000039.1:3058-11349 GCA_964432305.1 uncultured Muribaculaceae bacterium
ACTGCACTTATTCGAGAGAATTTGCTGACTTTTTCATTTACGAAATCCATAATCTCCTTTTTAAGCTCATCTTTTGACTTGATAAGGTTCTGAAGTCTCTCCTGATTAAAGTGAACAAGAGCAGTAAGTCTCCCTTTATACTCGGTAACAAGAGATTCATCAACAGAGTAGTGGCTGTTTATAACGCTCTCTATATCTTCAGGGTAGATGTTCTCGCCGCTTGGTCCTATAATGGTATTGTTTGTACGACCTTTGATAAATAACCACCCTTTTGAGTCAAATAGTCCCAAATCTTTAGTACGGAACCATCCGTCAGGGGTAAATGCTGCCTCAGTAGCTTCAGGGTTTTTATAGTACCCCATCATAACATTGTCCCCTTTGGCAGTAATCTCACCGATACCTGTTGCGGGATCTTGATCTATTAATCTCAACTCCACACCTAATACATGAGGTCCTGTGGAGCCTAATTTTACCATATGCGGAGTAGCCCCTGCAAGAAGTGGAGCAGTCTCAGTTAGACCATACCCTATTGCGTATGGGAATTTAGCTTCAATAAGGAATCTTTCAACTGTTGAATCGAGTTTGGCACCCCCTATACCGAAGAATCGCATTCTACCTCCGAATTTCTTTTTAAGTTCTTTCCCTGCCAAGGTATGGAATAGTTTTCTGGTAGGTGAAAAACCATATAGACTCCTCATAAATGAGTTTTTGGTAAACTTCGGTAGGACAGAGGACTTATACATTTTCTCAATAATAAGGGGAACAGAGAGGATAGTAGTGGGGCGAACCGCTGCTAATGCTGCTACAAGAACTGATGGGGTGGGTGCTTTATCCATATAATAAACAGAAGCCCCTGCCTGCATCGGAAGTATCATACACAAACTCCCCTCAAGTGTATGAGGTAATGGGAGCAAAGAGAGCCATACATCCCAAGGATAACTTGGTCTTAACTCGTTGGTGGAGTAAAGGTTGGCGCATAAATTTTTATGACTTAGCATAACTCCTTTAGAGTTCCCTGTGGTACCTGAAGTGTATATAATGTTTGCTAAATCTTCGGTGTCTATTTTATGATTATCAGGAAGAATCTTTTGATACTCCTTTTCAGGTACTTCCTCCCCCTTGATAATGCTAAAGTTATCTAAATTAATTATAAGAGAGAGGGCTTTGCTAGCCGTCTCTTTTATCTTGTTAAAGAGTTTATCTGAAACAAAAAGTGCCTTACTTTCTGAGTGACTCAATATCTGCTCTATATCAGCAGGTGAAAAGTCAGGAAGGAGTGGCACTGCGACCCTACCAAATCCTACAGCACTGAAAAATGCGACAGGCCAGTTGGGCATATTTTGTGATAGAATGGCGACCTTATCACCAAGTCCTATCCCATATTTAGTCAATAATTTTGAAAGCCAATGGGCTTTTTCTCCAAATTCTCCGTAGGTATATCCCTCACCACCTATATAGTAGAAAGATTTATTGTCTTTAAAAGTACTTGTGCAGTAATCAAAGAGAGAACGAAGGGTCTCGTGTTTGGGGTTTAAAAATTGCATTATAATCGGTTTAAGTTATTCGTACAAAGACTATACCAAGTCTTTCCCGGTATTAAAGTTGGCTTTATATTTGCCTTCAACTCCTTTGTCTTTATACCATTGTCTTATTCTTTTTAGGTCTTCTTTTGCGTCATCTGTTAGTTCTATTCGCTCCCCTCTCCCTACTGTTTTGGTTTTCCAATCGAAATACCCTGTATAAACAGGTATATTTGCAGCCCTCGCTATGGTGTGAAAACCTGTCTTCCAATTCTCTACAGGCTTTCTTGTCCCTTCAGGAGCTATGGCAAGGTGGAGAAATTCCCTCTCTTCAAAAGCTTTAATAGTCTGCCTAACCAAGTTTGCCCCTGCTTTAGTGGAGGAGCGGTTAACAGGGATTCCCCCTAAGTATCTGAGGAGTCTTTTAATGGGCCAAACGAAAAAAGAGTCTTTAATCATAACATAGGCTTTTCCACCCACTGATGCATAATAGAAGTAGGAGACAATAAAATCCCAGAAAGAGGTATGAGGTGCTCCTAAGATTATACATTTAGGTTCAGGCACCGGTGGCTCTATGGCTCTCCATCCCAAAAGGGTAAGGAAGAATTTGGCTATTTTTGGATTCATACTACTTCTAATACTATATCTGAACGGAGATTTTCACGAATAAAGTTTTGACGGTCTAATGTGTTTTGTCCCATGTAGAACTCTAACAGATTAGGAATATTGTCGTCAGGACCGAGTCTTACCTGGTCTAAACGGATATCCTCTCCGATAAAATTTTTAAATTCATCGGGTGAGATCTCTCCAAGACCTTTAAATCGAGTTATTTCAGGGTCACGACCAAGTGTTTTAATCGCTTTCTCCTTCTCCTCTTCGTTATAACAATAGAGAGTCTCTTTTTTATTCCTTACCCTAAATAGGGGAGTTTGAAGTATAAAGAGGTGTTTCTGTCGAATTAAATCGGGGTAGAATTTAAGGAAGAAAGTGATGAGTAAGAGGCGTATATGCATTCCGTCCACATCGGCATCGGTAGCTATTACGATTCTATTATATCTGAGATTATCGAGATCCTCATCCACATCAAGAGCTGCCTTAAGCAGGATAAGTTCCTCATTGTTATAGATTTCTCGATTACTTTTCTGGTAGCAGTTCAGAGGCTTACCACGAAGACTAAAGACTGCCTGGGTATTCGGATCGCGACTTTTGGTGATGGAGCCGCTTGCAGAGTCCCCCTCAGTGATAAAGAGTGTGGAGAGGTCTGCATTAGGGTTCTTTGAGTCTGTGTAGTGGACACGGCAGTCACGAAGTTTACGATTACATAGACTCGCCTTTTTAACCTTCTCCTTTGTAGATTTTTGAATACTCGAAATCGCCTTCCTCTCTTTTTCAGACTCCTGAATCTTCTTTTGGATTGTATCGGCAGTACTCTTGAATTTATAGAGGTAGTCATCTAACTCCTCTTTTATGAAATCCCCCACAAAACTCCTTACAGAGAGCCCCTCCCTTACATCCTTAGAATTAAGTTTGGTCTTTGTCTGATTTCCAAATTCGGGGTTAATTACTCTTATACTTATAGCCCCTACCATGGATTGTCTTACATCCGAAGGGTCATAATCTTTCTTGGCAAACTCTTTAATGGTCCTAACTATTGACTCTCTGAAGGCTGCAAGGTGCGTCCCCCCTTGAGTGGTGTTTTGCCCATTTACAAATGAAGCGATATTCTCCCCATTACTCTCTCCGTGAGTGAATACTACCTCTATATCTTTTCCTATCAGATGAATAGGGGGGTATAAAGGCTCTTCGCTCATCCCCTCCGTAACCAAATCGAGAAGCCCATTCTTAGACTTATATTCCACTCCGTTTAGTTTCAGAGAGAGCCCTGTATTTAAGTAGGAGTAGTTTTTAATCATATCGATTATAAACTCCATATTGTAGTTATATCCTACAAATACTTGGTCGTCAGCAATAAATTTTACAAAAGTGCCGTTTTTTTCATTGGTGTCCCCTTCACTCTTTTCGAGTAACTCCCCACCCTTAAAGGTGGCGTTCAGGAATCTCCCTTCACGGCATGACTGTATAAAAAAGTAGCTTGAAGTGGCATTTACAGCTTTAAGTCCGACCCCGTTTAGTCCGACACTCTTTTGAAAGACTTCGTTATTAAACTTAGCACCGGTCATCATCTTACTTGCTGCATCCACGACCCTTTCTAATGGAATCCCCCTTCCGTAATCCCTCACAGAGACGGTTTTATCTTCAATAGTTACCTCTATACATTTCCCAAACCCCATAGCATACTCATCTATGGAGTTATCTATAACCTCTTTAACTAACACATAAATACCATCATCGGGGGCGTTACCATCCCCAAGATTACCAATGTACATACCGGAACGCTGTCTGATATGTTCATTCCATTTAAGTGTTTCAAACGAATCTTTTGTGTATTCTGCTACCATATAATCTCCCTTAGTCAATAAATTGACCTGCAAAAATATAAATAATAAGGACAAAAAGTAATAAGCTCCAAATTTAGTTATCAACAAATGTAAAATAAGGAGTTAGTTTTAATTTTAAAAAAGAAGAAGGGGATTGTTTTTTAACCCCCTTCTCTTCTGAATGTTAGCAATTATGCCTCTAACAGTTCCATGATTTTTATGGAGGCTAATGCAATAGGGGTACCGGGACCGAAAATGGCAGCGGCACCTGCTTTATAGAGTGCATCATAGTCTTGTGCGGGAATAACTCCCCCAACTACCACCATAATATCTTCTCTACCAAGCTTTTTAAGCTCATCTACCACTTGAGGAACCAATGTTTTATGACCTGCAGCCAAAGAGGAGACACCAATAACATGTACGTCATTCTCAACAGCTTGCTTTGCAGCCTCTTCAGGAGTCTGGAAGAGAGGTCCCATATCCACATCGAATCCACAGTCGGCATACCCTGTAGCTACCACTTTAGCTCCACGGTCATGACCATCCTGTCCAAGTTTTGCAACCATAATACGAGGCTGACGCCCCTCTTTCTTTGCAAATTCGGCAACCATCTTTTTTGCCTTTTCGAAATCAGAGTCATTTTTAACCTCTGACGAGTAAACACCTGTATTCATTCTGATTACTGCTTTATATCTTCCAACAATCACTTCACAAGCATCGGAGATCTCTCCGAGAGTAGCACGATGCTTAGCTGCTTCAACAGCAAGTTCAAGTAAGTTTCCACTCTGAGTCTCTACTGCTTTGGTAATGGCTGCAAGACACTCTTTAACTTTTTGGCTATCACGATTTGCGCGAAGTTCATGAAGTCTCTTAATCTGAGATTCGCGAACTTTGGTATTATCCACATCGAGAATTTCGATAGGGTCTTCTTTCTCGAGGCGATACTCATTTAGTCCGATAATCTTATCTGTATCGGAGTCGATGCGAGCCTGTTTACGGGCAGCAGCCTCTTCGATACGGAGTTTAGGAATACCTGTTTCGATAGCTTTTGCCATACCGCCAAGCTCCTCTACCTCTTCAATATGTTTCCAAGCCCTTTCAGCTATCTGCTTTGTAAGACTCTCCACATAATATGAACCTGCCCATGGGTCGATAGCTCTGCAAACATTGGTCTCTTCCTGAATATAAATCTGTGTATTTCTTGCGATTCGTGCCGAGAAATCTGTAGGAAGGGCAATAGCCTCATCGAGAGCATTGGTATGGAGTGACTGGGTGTGTCCCAATGCGGCAGCCATAGCTTCAATACATGTTCTTGCCACATTGTTAAAAGGATCTTGTTCTGTAAGTGACCACCCTGAAGTCTGGCAGTGAGTTCTGAGAGAGAGAGATTTAGGGTTCTTAGGGTTAAACTGATTAACGATTTTTGCCCAAATCATACGGGCAGCACGCATCTTAGCAATCTCCATAAAGTGATTCATCCCGATAGCCCAGAAGAAGGAGAGACGAGGTGCGAAAGCATCTACATCAATACCTGCTTTTATCCCTGTGCGGAGATACTCAAGTCCGTCTGCAAGTGTATATGCCATCTCGATATCGTTGGTGGCACCTGCCTCTTGCATGTGGTATCCGGAGATAGAGATAGAGTTAAACTTAGGCATAAAACGAGAGGTGTAGGAGAAGATATCCCCGATTATTCTCATTGAAAATTCAGGTGGATAAATATAGGTGTTACGAACCATGAACTCTTTTAATATATCGTTCTGAATCGTTCCCTGAAGCTCCTCTAACTTTGCTCCCTGCTCAAGTGCAGCTACGATATAGAATGCTAAAATAGGGAGAACTGCTCCGTTCATGGTCATAGAGACAGACATTTTGCTAAGTGGGATCTGGTCGAACAATACTTTCATATCTTCCACGCTGCAAATACTTACACCTGCTTTCCCCACATCACCCACAACTCGCGGATGGTCAGCATCGTACCCTCTATGTGTTGCAAGGTCAAATGCTACCGAGAGCCCTTTCTGACCGGAGGCAAGATTTCTGCGGTAGAATGCATTGGACTCCTCAGCAGTTGAAAAACCTGCATATTGTCTTACTGTCCAAGGCTTCATAACATACATGGTACTGTATGGTCCGCGAAGGAAAGGGGCTATACCCGCTGCATAATCGAGATGCTCCATCCCTTTGAGGTCTTCTGCACAATACTCCCCTTTAACCTCTATCTGTTCGGGAGTCTGCCAATTTTTAGATTTTGCGGAACTATGACATTTTTCGTCAAGTTCTGAACTTATTTGGATATTTTTAAAATCTGGACGCATTTCTTCAAATTTTAGAGGGTTTTAATTCCGAGTTTTGCCTGATAATCACGAAGAGTCTCTAAGACATTGCTCTTTACACTTATGAAATTGGTAACTCCTTTTGAAATAAGATCCTCCTTGCAGAGAGGTTCCCCTGCGACCACAAGAAGTGCTTTATTACCAAGAAGGGTGTTGATTTGAGGTACACCTTCTGCATACTCTTCATCGGAGGAGCAGGCAACCACTATATCGGCTTTTGCTTCCAAAGCAGCCTGTACCCCCTCCTCGATAGAGGCGAAGCGATTGTTATCTATTGTTCTAAACCCTGCGACAGCAAAGAAATTTGAAGAGAACTGAGCTCTTGCACGACACATTGCCAAATTTCCGTAGGTGAGCATAAATACCTTGGGCTCTTTCCCGCTGCGGTCTGTGGAGAGACGGAGTAGTTCAAAGTCTTGAGCCACGCGGAAGGTCTTTAAAGGCTCCGCAATCCTCTCTCTATTGGCATTTGCAGCCTGGAGCGGCATCCCCATAATGGTAGGAACATCCTTGGAAACAGTCTCTTTGGTAACAGAAGGGTCCGCTGTTTCTAAGAAATTAGGGTATTGGTTCGTGCCGAGAAGTGTCTCCCTCCTGGTGGCAAGATTTTTCTCTTTTTGAAGGGCAATGGCTTTAATATCACTCTGGATCTCTCCTTTGCAGAACTTGGCAATAAATCCACCCTCTTCCTCGATGGAGGCAAAGAGTTTCCAAGCAGCCTCTCCGAGAGAATTTGAGAGATTCTCAATATAATATGAACCTGCAGAGGGGTCTGTAACCTTATCAAAATTTGATTCGGCTTTCAATATACTCTGCACGTTGCGTGCAATACGGTTCGAGAAATCATTTGGAACGCGATATGCGAAGTCGAATGGAGTTACCTCTAAGAAATCTACCCCTGCAATCGCTGCGCTCATAGCCTCAGTGGTAACACGAAGCATATTTACATAAGAGTCATAAACTGTCTTGTTCCAATCACTTGTAGTGGCATGAATAACCATTTTCTTGGAGCGTTGGCAGTTTGACTTATAGGTAGTTACAATGCTTTTCCAAAGAGTGCGGGCAGCGCGGAATTTTGCTATTTCCATAAAATAGGAGTTTCCGATAGCAAAAGAGAAGATTATTTTTCTTCCAACATCCTTTGCGGAGATGCCAAACTCTTTCATACGTACAATATAGTCGCTCCCTATCGAGAGTGCGTATGCAAGTTCCTGAGTAGCAGTGGCACCTGCACTATTAAAAGAGAACCCATCCACGGAGATGACACTAATTAGTTTGTAATCTGCGGTCGCCTTAATACACTCGGCAAGGAGTTCGAAAGAGTTATCCTCTTCGAAATACCCTTTGGTGGTAAGGCTCATGATGGGATTAAAATCGAAGTGAACGCGAACGTTATCTTTATTAACACCTAAAGTATCAATGTACTTTAAGAAGTTATAAAGTGTCTCTCTGTTTTTTAATGAACATCCGCAAAAAGTAACAGGTACTTTTGTAAGAGATATTCCATCTAAAAGGGTGGCAAACTCCTTTGTGGTCTGAACCTTGGTGTTGTCAATGTAAACAGCAAGCGATTCCACCCCTTTTGTAAGGAGAGTTTTAGCCTCTTTGTTTGCTTTTGCATAGTCTCCGTCGCAACAGCAAACTCCCTGATGAATAAACCAACTATTGTTGCTCCTACCCGTTCCTTTATACTGTAGATTCTTTAAATCCTCAGAGCGATAGTACGGGCGAACTGAGAAACCCTCTTGGGTCTTCCATACGAGTCTCTTCTCGTAATCAGCCCCTTTTAGGTCTTGATTGATTACCGCTTCCCATTCCGCCGTTGTAACGGGGGGGAACTCGGTAAATAATTTTTCTGCCATATTTATGATTTTTATTTTATGTTTTAAAATATCCTACAAATATAGATATTTTTTAGACCTATGGCAATAAAATAGATATCGATTAAACCTTTTCGATTTATGTCAGTCTTATATCTGACACAGTTTAAGTTTAAT
>CAYSND010000040.1:0-11270 GCA_964432305.1 uncultured Muribaculaceae bacterium
CACCAACAGACCTATTGTTCGTCATGATGATGAGGATATGATCTATAAAACCAAGAAGGAGAAATACAATGCAGTTATCCAGAAAATAGTAGAGCTTACCTCCAAAGGGAGACCTGTACTGGTCGGTACCACCTCTGTGGAAATTTCGGAATTATTGAGCAAGATGCTTAGGATGAGAGGGATAAAACATGATGTCTTAAATGCTAAACAACATGCAAGAGAGGCTGAAATAGTAGCTTACGCCGGACAGCCCGGAGTGGTAACAATAGCAACAAATATGGCAGGTCGTGGTACTGACATTAAGTTGGGTGATGGGGTGAAAGCGGCAGGAGGGTTAGCAATAGTAGGTACGGAGCGACACGATAGCCGTCGAGTGGATAGGCAGCTTCGTGGTCGTGCCGGTCGTCAGGGAGACCCCGGTTCTTCTACCTTCTTCGTCTCTCTTGAGGATGATTTAATGAGACTTTTCGGCTCTGATAGAATTGCTTCAATGGTTGATAAGATGGGGATGGCTGAGGGGGAACTATTACAGTCTTCAATGCTTTCAAGTGCTATTGAGAGAGCGCAGAGAAAGGTGGAGGAGAATAACTTCGGAATAAGAAAGAGACTACTTGAGTATGATGATGTTATGAATTCCCAGAGGGAGGTGATTTACAATAGAAGAAGAAATGCACTTTATGGGGAGAGGATTGACGTCGATATTATGAATATGATGAGCGACTATGCCGATATTCTTTCCGAGCAATCTACAAGTCTAGATTTCGATGAGTTCTCTTTTGAGGTAATGCGTACCCTCTCTATTGAGCCCGGGTTTGACCAGAAGTTTTATGCTAATTCTGAACCCTCCCATATTGCAGAAAAGCTCTATGATAAGATAAGGGAGGAGTATCAGAGGAGAACGGATGCTATGGTTAAAACAGCCTGGCCCATAATAAAAGGGATTTATGAGAATCAAGGTGCTATGTATGAAAATGTTTTAATCCCTATAGGTGATGGCACTAAAATAATGCAGGTTCTGATTAATCTGAAAAAGGCTTACGAGAGTAAAGGTAAAGAGATTATAAGGTGTGTAAATAAGACTATCACCCTTCTAATGATAGATGAATACTGGAAAGAGCATCTAAGGGATATGGACGAACTCAAACAGTCAGTTCAGAATGCTACTTATGAGCAGAAAGATCCGTTATTGATCTATAAATTTGAGAGTTTTAACCTCTTTAAAGGGGTTATAGAGAAGATAAGCAAGGATTCTCTCTCTTTCCTACTTAGGTCTCATATTGCTCTACGCGGAACTCCCCAGGATGCCCCTTCTTTAAAAGAGGGTCAGAGGAAAAAGAGTGATATGTCGAATATGAGGACATCACGTAGCGATTTGGTTACTAATAGCGGTGAGCCTAAGAGCAATGCCCCTGTCCATGTAGAGAAAAAAGTAGGAAGAAATGATCCCTGCCCCTGCGGTTCGGGAAAGAAGTATAAACAGTGTCACGGAAGAAATGAATAAATATGGAGAAATTTAATATTATTGTAATCGGTTCCGGTCCCGGAGGTTATGTGGCTGCCATAAGAGCCGCACAGCTTGGTTTTACTACTGCCATAGTTGAGCGTTCCGAATTAGGCGGTATCTGTTTGAATTGGGGGTGTATTCCGACAAAAGCATTATTAAAATCTGCTCAAGCTCTGCATTATGCGGAAAATGCTGCTGATTATGGGTTTGAGTGTGAATCCCCAAAGGTGGATATCAAGAGAGTTGTGGAGAGGAGCCGCGGAGTCTCTGCTCAGATGTCAAAAGGGGTAGAATACCTCTTGAAGAAGAATAAAATAACCCTTATTAAGGGGTCTGCCTCCCTTAAAAAGGAGAAGGTGGTGGCAGTAACCGACGTTGATAGTGGTGCTATAACTGAATATTCTGCCGAGCATATTATATTGGCACTCGGAGCGAGGGCTAACTCCCTCCCATTTGCCCCGATAGATGGAGATAAGATTATCTCATATCGCCATGCATTGGTTCCGGAAAAGGTTTACAAATCTCTTGCTGTGATAGGTTCAGGTGCAATAGGGAGCGAATTTGCTTTTTTCTACCGCTCTATGGGAGTGGAGACAGTCTATCTTATAGAGTACTTAGACAGAGTTCTTCCACTTGAAGATGAGGAGGTTTCTGCCCAGATGAGTCGCTCATTCAGAAAGGCAGGAATTAAAGTAATGGTCTCCGCAAATGTAAAAAGGGTAGATACATCAGGGGAGAATTGCAAACTCTATATCGAGACCAAAAAAGGGGAAGAGATAATAGAAGCAGAGAAGGTTCTTTCGGCAGTGGGAGTGGTTCCCAATACTGAAAAAGTGGGACTCGAGGAGAACGGGGTGGTATTAGAGAGAGGAAAAGTTAAAGTAGATGAGTTTTATCGCACCTCAGTGGAGGGGATTTATGCAATAGGGGACATAATCGCTACTCCGGCATTGGCACACGTTGCCTCTGCAGAGGGGATTTGTTGTGTAGAGCATATTGCAGGACTTTCAGTTAAACCAATAAATTATGACAATATCCCTGGTTGCACTTACACCTCTCCGGAGGTAGCTTCGGTGGGAATGACGGAGGCAAAGTTAAAAGAGAAAGGTGTTGAGTATAAGGTTGGAAAATTTCCATTTACTGCCTCAGGAAAAGCTGCCGCATCGGGGGAGAGAGATGGGTTTGTTAAACTACTTATATCTCCCAATACCGATGAAATCCTTGGTGCTCATTTAGTAGGAGCTAATGTTACCGAGATGCTTTCTGGTATTATTGTTGCAAGAAATATGGGTGCGAAAGCTAAGGATCTTATTCACTCTATACATCCGCATCCCACTATGAGTGAGGCGATTATGGAGGCAGCAGCAGCAGCCCACGATGAAGTTATACATTTGTAAATTAATATTTAATAATAGAAATTATGCCTAAAGCAGAATATTCCCCGCAAGTAAATGAGATATGCAGATTATCTCGTACAACTAAGATGAGTGGGGTAATGATTTCAGAATCTGATATTAGAATAGATGGCTATTTTGAAGGACAGATAGTTACTAAGGGCAAGCTTGTTATAGGTGAAAATGCTATAGTAACAGGTACAACTGTATGTCAATCTATTGACTTATGGGGCGAGATGAAAGGAGATATGCTTATCGAAGAGCATACAGTCCTTAAGTCAAAAGCCAAGTTTAACGGCACATTGAAGACTTCTAAAATTTGTATTGAAATGGGTGCTGTCTTTAATGGTCCCTGCAATATAATCACATCTGCTGAGTTTAATAAACTCGCTAAAGAGTTCTCCCATGAAGAGGAGCATGAAACCGAGTAGTAGTTACTCGATTCTTTTCGATATTTTATATTCGTTTTTGGCGTGTGTATCCTGAAGGATAAGCTCTCCAAGAAACCCTGCAAGGAAGAGTAAGGTGCCTATAATTATCGCAAGGAGGGCTAAGTAGAAGAGAGGTTGGTCAGTAACAGCTCTGAATTTTATCCCATGGGCTTGTGAAATTACTTTATCAATAATCAACCACACTGCAATAAAGAACCCAATAAGGAAAGAGATAATTCCCCAAACACCAAAGACATGCATTGGCTTTTTACCAAATCGGGCAATAAATTTAATAGTAATCAGGTCTAAGAACCCATTAAAGAATCTCTCCATTCCGAATTTGCTCTTCCCATATTTACGTTTCTGGTGTACAACCACCTTTTCCCCAATTTTGGTGAAACCGGCATTTTTTACTATATATGGGATATACCTATGCATATCTCCATACAGTACTATATTTTTCACCACTTCATTTCTATAGGATTTAAGTCCGCAGTTCATATCGTGCAGTTTTAATCCAGTAACTCTTCTTGCAGTGAAATTATAAATTTTTGAAGGGATGTTCTTACCAAAGAAGCTATCATATCTCTTCTTTTTCCACCCTGACACCATATCATACCCATCCTCCTTAATCATTCTATATAATTCCGGAATCTCCTCAGGGCTATCTTGTAGGTCTGCATCCATAGTGATTACCACATCCCCTTTAGCCATACCAAACCCTGTGTAAAGAGCAGCAGATTTTCCGTAATTCTTCCTAAAACCGACCCCTCTGATATGTTTGTTGACTTTAGATATCTCTTCAATAATGCTCCACGAAGAGTCTGTACTTCCATCATCAATCATTATTACCTCATACTCACAATGTGATATATTTGAGGATGAGATAGATCTTCCTATCCAATCGATAAGTTCTTTTATTGACTCCTCTTCGTTGTATAACGATATGATTATTGAAATATCCATTAATTATTATCTATTGATTCAGAGTTCTGTTTGGCGAAAATATCCCCCTTCTTAGTCCAGTTAGCAATTATTGCGGGGATAATAAGTCCAAAAATAATACAGTTTATAAACATTGCAAAGGCTAGAGCAAATGGAAGAACCTTATAAATATCGTCATACTCCATATTAAAAGCCGTTCCTGATTTCTCAAAAGCCTCCATTATGGTGGTTATTGAGAGTTCCATAGTCTCAGGGGTAATTACTGTATAGAGAAGTACTGCAAAAACAGTACAAACTATAGATGAGCAGAAGCAGAGAATGAAGCCATAATTAAATGATTGACCATAAGTAACATAATCCTTGTCTTTTGAGTACTCTTTCATATAATAGTAGAGCAGATAAGAGATGGCAACGAGTTTTACAATAGTAAGTACCGTAGCGATAGTTCCTGTCAAGTGCAGAGTGCTCTTAAGGAGCTCTATTACAATAGTAATAAGTGAAAGGATAAGTCCGTTTTTGGCGGCAAGTGCCCACATTGTCTTTTTGTCCATAGTTTTATACATTTTGAGCGCAAATTTAATATAAATTTTCATACCTTTGTCGGCTGAATTGAAAACAAATATAAAGAGATGATAAATATTACTTTTCCCGATGGGTCTGTCCGTCCTTACAATGAGGGTGTTACCCCTTTTGAAATAGCACAGAGTATTTCTCCGAGACTTGCCTCTGAAATCCTTGCTTCGAGTGTAAACGGCGTAGTTTATGACTTGGATCGTCCAATCAATAAAGACTCCTCGCTTAAACTTCATAAATGGGATGATGACCAGGCGAAGCAGACCTTCTGGCACTCCTCCTCACACTTAATGGCAGAGGCTTTAGAGCAGCTTTACCCCGGAATTAAATTTGGAATAGGCCCCTCAATAGAGACCGGTTTTTACTATGATGTGGATCTTGGAGAGAGAACGCTTGTGGAAAATGATTTGAAAGCTATAGAGGAGAGGATGCTTGAGTTAGCACGTGACAAACAGAGTTTTGTTCGTAAAGATATCTCCAAGGCTGAGGCGATGAAGAGCTATACAGAGAAAGGAGATGAGTATAAATGCGAATTGATAAGAGATCTTGAAGATGGGACTATCTCATTTTATACCCTTGGTTCATTTACAGATTTATGTAGAGGTCCTCACCTTAGAGACACCTCTGTTATTAAAGCTGTTAAACTTACAGCTATTGCAGGTGCTTACTGGAGAGGAAACGAGAAAAACAAGATGCTTACCCGTATTTATGGTGTAACTTTTCCTCAGAAGAAATTACTCGACGAGTATTTGATCTTATTGGAAGAGGCTAAAAAGAGAGACCACCGTAAAATAGGGAAGGAGATGGAACTTTTTACATTCTCTTCGAGAGTTGGTGCAGGGCTTCCCATGTGGCTCCCTAAAGGGGCTGCACTTAGGGAGAGACTTGAACAGTTCTTAAAGAAAGTACAGAAATCTTATGGTTACCTCCCTGTAATAACTCCCCATATTGGGCAGAAAGAACTTTATGTAACATCAGGACACTATGCTAAATATGGAGCTGACTCTTTTCAGCCTATTCACACACCTCAGGAAGGGGAGGAGTTCCTTTTAAAACCGATGAACTGCCCTCATCACTGTGAAATATATAAGAGTAAACCCCGTTCATATAAAGACCTCCCAGTCAGATATGCAGAGTTTGGGACTGTCTATCGTTATGAGCAGAGCGGAGAGTTACATGGACTGACCAGGGTTCGTGGTTTTACACAGGATGATGCACATATTTTCTGTCGCCCCGATCAGCTTAAAGAGGAGTTTTGTAAAGTTATAGACATAGTACTTTATATATTCAAGACTCTTAATTTTCAGGAGTTCGTTACCCAGATTTCGCTTAGAGATAAAGAGAACAAAGAGAAATATATTGGGAGTGACGAGAATTGGGAAAAAGCAGAGAGTGCAATAGTGGAGGCTGCTAATGAGAAGGGGCTAAAAACAGTTGTAGCCTATGGTGAAGCCGCTTTTTATGGTCCTAAGCTTGATTTTATGGTAAAAGATGCCATTGGACGTAAATGGCAACTTGGTACTATTCAGGTGGACTATAACCTTCCGGAAAGGTTTGAACTCGAATATGTAGGGGGAGATGATAAGAGACATAGACCTGTTATGATACATCGTGCACCATTTGGCTCTATGGAGAGATTCGTAGCTGTTCTTATTGAACATACTGGTGGAAAATTTCCTCTTTGGCTTACTCCTGAGCAGGTTGCGGTACTCCCCATAAGCGAAAAATTTAATGATTATGCAAAAAAAGTTTGTGAATTGCTTAATAATTACGATATTCGCGCCTTCTTAGATGATCGTAATGAAACTGTGGGTAAGAAGATTAGGGAGAATGAAATGAAGAGGATACCCTATCTTTTGGTTGTCGGAGAGAAAGAATCTGAGGCAGGAAGTGTCTCTGTAAGGAGACAAGGAGAGGGGGATAGAGGGAGCATGAGTGTGGAGGAGTTCGCAAAGCTTATTAATGATGAAGTAAACGAGCAATTAAATAATTATTAATTTTAAACAGGAGGACAGAGTATCGCTACGCCAAACAAAAAACGCCCTTATACAGGTGCAAAACCGAGTTATCCCAAGAAAACAAATACAGGGGATAATAGAAGAAACAACCAATCTCCGGAAGAAGATGGTCCAAGAACCAATGAGGAGATAACGGCACCAAGAGTAAGATTAGTTGGGGATAATATCCCGGAACAAGGGGTTTATTCTCTATCTGCGGCACTTCGTTTAGCAAACGAGTTGAGTCTTGATTTGGTCGAAATTTCGGACAAAAGTGACCCACCTGTTTGTAAAATTATTGATTACCAAAAGTTCATATATCAGCAGAAGAAGAAAGCCAAGGAGATGAAAGCCAATGCAAGTAAGGTGGTTATCAAAGAGATTCGTTTTGGTCCTAATACTGACGAACATGATTTCCAGTTTAAGTTAAAGCATGCAAAGGGTTTCCTCGAGGAGGGGCACAAAGTAAAATCATTCGTATTCTTCAGGGGGCGTTCTATATTGTTCTCTGAACAAGGGGAGAAGTTGCTTTTAAGGTTTGCAGTGGAGCTTGAGGAGTATGGTAAAGCAGAACAGATGCCAAAACTTGAAGGGAAGAGGATGATAATGATGATTGCTCCCGTTAAAAAGAAATAGTTTTAACTAAATTAAAATATTGTAACAATGCCCAAAATGAAAACCAATTCCGGTGCCAAAAAGCGTTTTACGCTTACCGGGACCGGGAAAGTAAAGAGAAAACACGCTTATAAAAGCCACATTCTCACCAAGAAGTCAACTAAACGTAAACGTAACCTTACTAAGATCGCCATGATGGATCCTGCCGATGTTAAGAGGGTTAAGGAGATGATAGTTGCTTAAGTTTATTAAATTATTGTTTAACTGAATGCACAGCAGAAAAAGACTCTCAAAGGGGAGGGCGCTGACATTCTTAAAAAAAAGTGAAGTATGCCAAGATCGGTAAATTCGGTAGCCTCAAGAGCGCGCCGTAAAAAAATTCTAAAGGAAACCCGCGGTAATTTCCTATCACGTGGAAATGTCTGGACAGTAGCTAAGAACACCTGGGAAAAGGGTCAAACTTATGCTTACCGCGATCGTAAAACCAAAAAACGCAATTTTCGTGCATTATGGATTCAGAGAATCAATGCAGCTGCAAGAGAACATGGAATGAGTTATTCTCAGTTCATGGGAGCTATTGCAAAACAGAATGTTGGGTTAAATCGTAAAGTTCTTGCCGACTTGGCAATGAACAATCCTCAGGCTTTCGAAGCGATAGTAAATTCAGTGAAATAGTATCTCTATTTCGATGAAGAAGCTTTTACATAACAGATGGTTTAAGTTCAGTCTCTGGGCTCTCCTCTATATTTTATGGGTGATATGGCTTGGAAATTATTGGTGGCTTTTTGGCTTACCGGTGGTTTTCGATATATTTATCACAAAGAGGGTAAAGTGGGCTTTTTGGAGGAAGAAATACAAAGAGGGAGAGAAACCAAATATATGGCTTGAATGGTTGGATGCACTCATTTTCGCTGTGGTAGTGGTTACTTTTATCAATCTTTTCTTTATTCAAGCCTATAAGATTCCTACCTCATCTATGGAGAAGACACTGATGACAGGCGACTATCTTTTTGTTGGGAAAGTAGCTTATGGACCTAAGGTTGCGCAGAGACCCCTCTCCATTCCTTTTACTCATAATGTAATTTTTGGTAAAAAGTCATATTCCGATTTGATAAAGATCAAATATCGTAGACTTGCAGGTTTCTCCCAAGTTAAAAGGGATGATAAGGTAGTATTTGGTTTCCCTCATGGGGATACTGTACTAACAAAAGCCCCAACCGAAGATTATTATACACATGTAAGGATGAGTGGAAGAGAGTATACTCTTAAAACTTATGGACCGATTATGGTTCATCCCAATGATAAGAAAGACAATTATGTAAAACGCTGTGTCGCCATTGCAGGAGACACATTAAAGATAGTGAACGGAAAAGTTTTCATTAACGGAACACCTCAGAAGAATTACCCTGGTATTCAAAACACATATAAAGTGGTTACTACCGGTTCTTCTATTAACCCTAAGATTCTTAAAGAGTTTAAGCTTAACCCCGATGAGTATTGGTTTGATGCTACTCTCCCGGGATATCCTATGGTTCCCCTTAATGAAGATGTAGTGGAAAAAATGACTAAGATAGGCAATGTTGTGGCTGTAACTCAGAATGTTGATGTTTACCCCCCAGACTATCCCGATTCACCATTAATGTTATTTCCCTTCTCCGAGAAGTTTAATTGGACTAAAGATAATTATGGCCCAATTTATATTCCGGCAAAAGGTGCCTCTGTTGAACTTAATATAGATAATCTTCCGCTCTATAGTAGAGTTATTACCTCATATGAAGGGAATGAACTCGCTGTAAAGGGGGACTCTATTCTAATTAACGGAGTACCTGTTACCTCATACACTTTTGCACAAGATTATTATTTTATGATGGGTGATAATAGACATAACTCTCTCGACTCACGTTATTGGGGGTTTGTGCCTGAAGATCATATAGTGGGGAAACCAAGAGTTATTTGGTTCTCTTCCGACAAGTATAAACCATTCCCCAAGAATATTAGGTGGGGGAGAATTTTTAAGTTTGTGTAAAAAGATTTGTAATTTAGAAAAAAAAAGGGGATATTTGCAGCCCCAAAAAAAGTATAATCAAATAATTAGTATATAAAATGGCAAGAGTTTGTCAAGTTACAGGAAAGAAAAGGATGATTGGAAATAATGTTTCCCATTCTAAGCGTCGTACAAAACGCGAGTTCGCCCCAAATTTGAAAAATAAAAAATTCTGGTTGGAAGAGGAGAATAGATTTATTACTCTGAAGGTTTCCGCAGCGGGGATTAGGACTATTAATAAAAACGGTTTGGCCGCTACTCTTAAAGAGGCCAGAGCTAAAGGTTTAATCGATATAGTTTAAATTGAAAAGTTATGTCAAAAAAAGCAAAAGGCAATAGAGTACAGGTTATACTTGAGTGCACAGAACAGAAAGAGAGTGGAGTACCGGGAATATCGAGGTATATTACCACAAAAAATAAAAAGAATACTACCGATAGGTTGGAGAGAAAGAAATATAATCCATACCTAAAGAAAGTAACGGTACATAAAGAAATTAAATAACTCATTAAATAATTAAACAATGGCAAAGAAAGCAGTTGCAACATTTAGCGGTGATAAATCTGCACAGAAAAATGTAGTAAAATGTATCCGTATGGATAAATCCGAGCGCTCAGGAGCTTATGTATTTACTGAGGAATTAGTAAGGCTTGACGAAGAGAAAGATTTCTTCGATAAGAAATAGTATTCAAAGAAGACTTTTAAAAATTTTTACACACGGTATAATTTACTTATGCCGTGTGTATTTTTTTTGTATTTTTGCAAGTTATATAAAGAGAATATGGGACTTTTCTGGATAAAAAATAAAAAGAGCGATATATCTAATAATTCTTCACTCGATGAAGGGTTACAGAAGACCAAGAAGGGGCTTTTCGAAAGACTCTCAAGGGCTATAGTAGGGAAATCTAGAATTGATGATATCCTCTTAGATGATATTGAGGAGGCTTTAGTTGCATCTGATTTGGGGGTAGATACTACATTGAAGATTATAGATCTATTAGAAGAGAGAGTAGCGAGGGATAAATATATGAATGCAGATGAACTGAATACTATCTTAAAAGAGGTAATAGAGTCTCTGCTTGAGGTCGATTCTCCCGACACTCATACTGTAGAGCCCTTTGATTTTTCAAAGAAGCCCTATGTAATCATGGTAGTAGGGGTAAATGGAGTAGGTAAGACGACTACCATAGGTAAACTCGCTTCACTTCTTAAGGAGTCAGGTAAGAGCGTCCTTTTGGGTGCTGCCGATACCTTCAGAGCCGCGGCTGTGGAACAGCTCACAATATGGAGTGAAAGGGCAGGGGTACCTATTATTAAACAGGCTATGGGGGCAGATCCGGCTTCCGTGGCTTTTGATACTCTTAAATCGGCAGTTGCACAAGATGTAGATGTAGTGCTAATAGATACAGCGGGGAGACTGCATAATAAGGTCAATCTAATGAATGAACTTACCAAGATCCGTAATGTCATGAGGAAAGTAGTTCCTGATGCTCCTCACGAGGTTTTATTGGTTCTTGATGGTTCGACAGGACAGAATGCTTTTATTCAGGCTAAAGAATTTACTAAGTCTACTGATGTTACTGCTATGGCTGTTACTAAACTTGATGGCACTGCTAAGGGTGGTGTGGTTATAGGTATAGCCGATCAATTTCAAATCCCTGTAAAGTTTATCGGGGTAGGTGAAAAGATAGAAGATTTACAGATTTTCGACAAGAAAGAGTTTGTTGAATCCTTATTTAAATAGATATGAATATTTCTTATAATTGGTT
>CAYSND010000041.1:0-10955 GCA_964432305.1 uncultured Muribaculaceae bacterium
GGGTATCTCCCAAATTCTAAAAAAACCGAGAATATGATCTATTCGGTAAGCATCGAAATAGTCGGTCATCTTAGTAAGTCTTTTTCTCCACCAGCTATAGTTGTTCTCAGCCATAGCAGACCAATTATAGGTGGGGAAGCCCCAGTTTTGACCCTCTGCAGAGAAGGCATCCGGAGGTGCTCCTGCCTGTGAGTAAAGGTTAAATATTTCAGGCTCAGTCCATGCCTCTACGCTGTGTGGGGTAATTCCTATCGGGATATCTCCTTTTATAATAACACCTAAGTTATGAGCGTACTTTACAGCCTCTGAGAGTTGTTTATGGAGATGGTACTGTATAAACAGATGCCTTGACATAATATGATATGTCTCGGAGCCTTTCGCATTAATTATATCGAGAAATTTGGGTGAGTAATTTGAATACTCTCCCCACTTTGAGAAATCAGTTGTTTGGAACCTGTCCCTCAGTGTGCAGAAAGCGGAGTAGGGGAGGAGCCATGCTTTATTTAACTTATAAAAAGAGTAAAAATCGGGTTCAGCAAATGTGTCGGCGGAATAAATGTCAAAAAGTATAGAGATATATTTATTTTTAAACGCCATTACTGCTTCATAGTCGAGAGAGGGGAGAGCATTAAGTTTTTTTCTCTCTTTTTCAAACTCGGTGGCGGTAGTCTTATCAGCAAAAGTACCTATTGAGGCTAAATTCAGATAGATAGGGTGCAAAGCCATAACAGAGATTCCACCATAAGGGTATGAATCACTCCAACCCCCATCAGAAGTGGTGTCATTTATAGGGAGAATTTGGATTATCTTTTGCCCTACAGAGGCAGCCCAGTCACTAAATAATTTAATATCGGAGAAATCCCCTATACCACAACTTTTCTTGCTCCTAAGAGAGAATACAGGAATAGCACTCCCTATAAAGCGTGGGGTATCGATTGTAAACCGAGTGAAAGAATATTCAAAAGAGATGGTTTCGTGAAGCTTTATTTCAGAGAAAGAGATAACTCTGTTTTTACCCGGCTCCCACTCTATATCACAGGTGGTATTGTTTTTCTTAATGAATTTATATTCAATATCTCCTTTTAATTTCTGGGCTGAGATATGAATCTCCCATTTAGAACCATAAAGCGGGGTCATCACAGGAGCCTTATCAGGCGACCATCCTCCTAGCTCTGCTATGTTACCACATATATGAATGGAACTATTTTTTTCAACATTAGGAGATGTCACTCTTATAATTAGCTCTTTGGAAAAGAGGTGAGTGTAAGTAGCGTTATTTGAATCGTGTCCGAAAAAGATATTTGCAAAAGGGGAGGTTAAGAATGGGGCAGACGGGGTATTACCTTGCCATTCGTCATTTAGGAAAAGGGTTTTAGTATTGGTATTTAATGCAAGTTTCCGCTCCTCACCTGCCTCATGAAGAAGAGAACCATCAGCAAGTTTTACAAAATATCTATACGAAACAAATCTTTCGTTAATACCTGAGTGTACTTTAATCTCTTTTTTCCAAAAAAAATTATCACTCAATTCGAGTTGAATAGCCTTGGAGATATCACCCCCACCAAGCTCAGGGATAGAACCTAGTACATATAAGTTCTCTCCGTATTTTGTGTAGAAATTAATAGATAGTTTAAAAATCATTATGGTCTTATATATATTGGCATCGTAAGACGCAAAATTATAAAAAATAATAGATTTGAGGAATTAAGTTAAACATTAATTATCTTTACAGAAAAAAAGAGATGCAATTTCAGTATTTATCTATCGAAAAAAACAATGGGGTGGGGGTAGTGAAGATTAGCAACCCTGCCACTCTTAATGCGTTAAACAGTAAAATCCTTAGTGAGTTGAATCAAATGGCTGATATTATCAGCAGTGATGAGGAGATTTCTGTGGTAATTATAACCGGGGAGGGGAGAGGATTTGTGGCTGGGGCAGATATCTCGGAGATGGCTAACCTTAACAGTAAAGAGGGGGAAGCTTTTAGTAAATATGGCTCTGATGTCTTTAGAAAAATAGAGTTAATGGAGAAACCTACTATTGCTGCTGTCAATGGTTTTGCGCTTGGAGGTGGATGTGAGCTTGCTATGGCTTGTGATATCCGTATAGCCTCTGAGGCTGCAAAATTTGGTCAGCCTGAGGTAGGTTTAGGAATTATCCCAGGATTTTCAGGGACAGTCAGAATGACCAGAATCATAGGGGTCTCAAAGGCTAAGGAGTTAATTTTCACAGGAAAAGTAATTGATGCTCAACAGGCATTATCTTGTGGGTTAGTTAATCAGGTGGTTCCTGCAGAGGAGTTGATGAGCGTAGCTATGGAAATGGCAGCAACTATCTCCTCTAAAGCTCTTATTGCAGTAAAATATGCTAAACAATCTATTGCTTACTCTTTAGACAATAACATGGAGGATGCTATTGCTTTTGAGCAGAACTTGTTTGGGCAATGTTTCGCCACCTCAGACCAAAAAGAGGGGATGGAGGCATTTTTAAATAAAAGAAAACCTATTTTTAAAAATAAAATATAAACCTTATGAAGCTAATAGTTATAGGAACAGGAACGATGGGGAGCGGTATTGTACAAGCATTTGCTCAAGCCGGCGTACCTGTCACCATGCAAGGAATAAACGAGACAGAACTCCAGAGAGGGTATAACTTTATTACCAAGAATCTCTCCAAATTAGTAGAAAAAGAAAAGATAACGGAGGAGAATAAAAAAGAGATTTTATCGAAAATCTCAAAGGCTACCGATTATTCTCAATGCCATGATGCTGACTTGGTTATAGAGGCAGTTTTTGAAACAATGGAGGTTAAAAGAGAGGTCTTTGGGACACTCGACAAGGTATGTAAGCCGAATGCTATCTTAGCGTCGAACACCTCCTCACTCTCTATCACTGAGATAGCAGCCTCTACTAAGAGGGCAGACAAGGTAATAGGGATGCACTTTTTCAATCCCGCACCGGTAATGAAATTAGTGGAGGTAATAAAAGGGCAGCTAACCTCAGAGAGTACATATCAGTATGTTTCAGAGTTAGCAAAGAGTATCGGGAAGACCCCTGTAACTGTCGATGAAGCCCCCGGTTTCGTGGTAAATAGAATACTTGTTCCGATGATAAATGAGGGGATAGCTATTCTCGCTGATGGGGTGGCTACCAAGGAGGAGATAGACGAGGCGATGAAATTAGGAGCTAATCACCCTATAGGACCTCTTGCTTTAGGAGACCTTATAGGACTTGATGTCTGTCTTGCCATTATGGAGGTGCTTTATAATGAGTTTGGGGATACTAAATATAGACCTCATCCACTCCTTAGAAAGATGGTTAGAGCTAACCTGCTCGGGCGTAAAACGGGAGAAGGGTTCTATAAATACAACTAAGGTCTATTTAATATAAGTATCGCTACCGTTAGTAAGCCAATTTAGAGAGAAGTTTAGGAAATACATTTTACACTCATAAGCTCCCCCTGATTTATCCTGCTCTTCTAAATATACTCCGATAGTTCCATCGGGTAAAATCGTAATAGATGAATACATTCCTAGTCCGGGACAGATAGTCTTTTTAATGGGCCAAGTCGTCCCTTCGTCATAACTAATCCACATAGTAACATTTTGACGTGACTCATGGTTAGGTAAAGTATGCAATAATCTATTCTTATCAAATCCGTCTTTAACAGATGTATATCTTACTATATCTGCATCACAGGCGTTGCCCCAAATTTCTGTCCAAGAGTTTTTTGCTCCCCAGTTTACCCCTCTGTCCGAAGACTTAGCCCATAATCTATTCCCTCTGGTACGACTACTCATTAGTATATCGCCATTGTTTAACTCCACTACTTTTGCCTCATCTCCCCCTTCAATCGCTCTATTAGAGACTTTCCAATTTATCCCTTCATCATCTGAATAGAAAGCGTAGTTCTGTAATCCTGACATATTTGGTTCCTTTACTGCTCCAACTACCATAATGCGCCCATCACGCATACAGAGTCCATGTCCTGATCCACAAAATGATCCATTCCATTTACTTCTGATGGGGTCCGGACACCCTGCCCCATAAAGTTGGTCTGTAATATCACGAACAGGAGTCCAACTCTTTCCATTATCAGAGCTTGTACTCATATATGTGCGTATCAGGTCTGTGGAGGTAGAGGCAGCCAATCCATTAGCACCTGCAAAGAGAGTAATTAGTTTACCGCTTTTAGCCTTTACTATTACTGCATCTCCATACCCTTTTTTCACCCCTTGACCTTGAGCTATTGTTATAGGAGCAGACCATGTTTTCCCTCCGTCAGTACTCCTATTGGCAATTACATCAATATCACTGGGAAGGTCTCCGTTGTTGAACTTACGTTTATCAGTAATTACCACTAATGAGCCATCCTCAGCAGTGCAGATAGCGGGGATACGGTAATTGGTGGAGTTGTGATCTCCGGGTGCCAAAACCAATACCTTTTTTAGCAGTATCTCCCTTGCCCCATCAGGATTCCCCATTTTAAAAGTGTGAGTCTCTTGGGTAGTGCTAATAGAGATTACTTTAGCATCTATTTGGTTTCCCTCCTTTGCCCCCTCTTTGACCTGAAAGGTGAGTAAATAAAAAGTAGTCCCGGATTTTACCTCTCCGCTAAGTGGGATGGTAATCTCACCGGAGGCTGGTACTCCTTTCCCCAAAAGAGTAGCTTTAGAGGTGGGGTCTCGAGGATCAAATCCATCTTCTGTCGGCATAGCATAAAACTTAAAAGCCTCTACATCGGCGATATTGGTGGTTCCCTCCATGCTCATTACTAAATTCTTTAGAGGGGCCGACTCTCCGCTCGATGAGGTTAGACTAATTCTTAAAAGTACCTCATTATCATTCCCACGTCCTGTGTAATCAACACACTGTGTTACTGAGGAGGAACTAATCTTAACGAATGTTTTTTCCGGCTCTTTATTATTGCTGTTACTTCCGTCACAGCTATATGTGGTAAATAAACAGAGTAATACTGAAATAAAAATTTTTTTCATGGTTTTATAATTAATTAGGGCTCAAAGATAGTACTATTTAACAAAAAAATAATGTGCAAGTTTTATTTCGGAGCCATTCGGTATAGAACGATAGCAATTACAGCGTAAATTATATTCGGAAGCCATAATGCAATCCCCGGAGGGAGGGTGTCGGTAAAGACAAACATCTGGCTGAATTTTAGGAATAGTATATAAGAGAAACTTAAAGCCAACCCTATACCTAAATTGAGTCCGAGTCCTCCTCTCTTTTTTCTTGAGGAGAGAGAGACTCCTATAAGAGTTAAGATAAAAGCAGAGAAGGGGACAGCCATTCGTGTGTGTTTCTCCACAAGTGAATATTTAACCATTCTATCCCCGCGAAAACGTTGCATCTCGATTAAATCCTGTAACTCCCTATATTTTAATGACTCTACGGTATTGGCTTTTCTAAGGAAATCATCAACAGTAAGTGATATTACCGTATCTAATTCTTTGCCGGAACGTATTACCTCTTTGGTGCCGTCATACTCCCGTATGAAAAACTCATTTAACTTCCACCCTTTAGAAGTGCTATCCCAAGCTGCTGTCTCGGCAGATATTTTAGAGACTATTTTATTCTCTTTTATAGTTTCGAGAGTGAAACGAAAAGCGGTATTGTTCCAAGTGCTAAAAGATTCGACATAAACAAACTCTCCGGGAGCCAACTGGTAATGTATATTCCGCTCACTGTTATAGTATTGCTGTTTGAGATATTTTGATTCAAACTCCAATCTATGTTTATTGGCAGGTGGAATGATATACATACTGAGAGTGAAACTAAAAGTGGCAATAAGGGTAGCGGAAAGGAAATAGGGGTACATTAACCTATTAAAACTAACCCCACCCGATAGTATAGCGACTATCTCACTATTGGCAGCCATCTTAGAGGTAAAAAAGATAACTGTAATAAAGACGAATAGTGCGCTGAACATATTCATAAAGTAAGGGATAAAGTTAAAGTAGTAATCTACTATAATAGCCCTTAAAGGGGCGTCCCTATCCACAAAGTCATCTATCTTCTCACTTATGTCGAAAATTATTACGATCCCTATAATCAACAGAATAGCTAAGAAGTATGTTCCAAGAAACTTCTTAATGATATATCTGTCGAGTATGGTAATCTTAAATCTCTTCATATTATAATCTGCTCTCCACTTTTTTTACAGTCTTATTTTTCCAACTTAGGAAATCTCCTAAGATAATATGCTCTCGTGCCTCTCTTACAAGCTCTAAATAAAAGGCAAGATTATGCTCACTCGCTATCTGTGCAGCTAACATCTCACCTGATATAAATAGGTGACGGAGATATGCCTTAGTATAAAAAGAATCTACAAAGGAGGTGCCGTCAGCATCGATAGGGGAGAAATCATCTGCCCATTTTTTATTTCTTATATTAATTATACCTTCTCTTGTAAACAACATTCCGTTTCTTCCATTTCTTGTCGGCATAACACAGTCGAACATATCTATTCCTCTCGCTATTGCTTCAAGGATATTCCCAGGTGTCCCCACCCCCATAAGATAGCGGGGTTTGTCAGCAGGAATTATAGGATTTACTGCCTCTATCATCTCATACATCACCTCTGTCGGCTCTCCCACTGAAAGCCCCCCAATGGCATACCCCTCTCTCTCCAACGAGACTGCAAACTCAGCCGCCTCTCTTCTCAAGTCAGCATAGACACACCCCTGTATAATAGGGAAAAAGGTCTGGCTGTACCCATACAGAGGTTCTGTCGAATCAAATCGTTCTAACCCTCTTTTTAACCATTGCTGAGTTAATTTCAATGAGTTGGCTGCATATTTTTTATCAGCATCCCCCGGGGTGCATTCGTCTAATGCCATAATAATATCTGCCCCGATAATCCTTTGAGTATCAACATTATTTTCAGGGGTAAAAACATGTTCCGAGCCATCTATATGAGAGCGAAAACGACACCCCTGGTCGGTCAGTTTCCTATTAGCCGCCAGCGAAAAGACTTGATATCCACCACTATCCGTTAATATAGGTCTCTCCCAATTTATAAACTTATGGAGTCCTCCGGCTTGCTTTAGAATATCGAGTCCCGGTCTTAGATAGAGATGATATGTATTTCCAAGAATAATCTGTGCCTTAATATCTTCCACCAAATCTTTATGATAGACCCCCTTCACAGAACCGACAGTCCCTACGGGCATAAAAATCGGAGTGAGAATCTCCCCGTGGTCGGTAAAAATCCTCCCTGCTCTTGCAGCACTCTCTCTATCTCTTGTGGTCAATTCAAACTTCATATCCCAAATATAATAAAACCTTTGCAGGGTGATTAAATTTCAATACAATTTTTTCGCTTGAAGCAATATTTAGTGAAGCTTTCCACCATTCATCGAAAATAACATCGTCCGTGGGGTACTCAAGCCCCTCAGAGCGGAGTCTGAGGGTGGAATCCTGCGAAAATATGGAGACAGGGGTCCCTTTTTTTAGTTCAATGGTACAATTATCGAAAATAGGAACAAACTCTCCGTTGTCAGTTACAATAGAGATGGGACGCTCCTCCCCGAATCTCTCTTTGAGTTCCAATGCATATTTTGAGAGCAATGAGATATTTCCGATGGTATGATCTTCCCTCCGCCCTGTGGCACCCAAAATGCGTATTTCAAACTCCTCATCCTCTATTAAGTTCAATATAAAATGAAATGCTTTGGAGAGATCATTACTCTCCTGTTCGCAGATTTTATAAATCCTATCGCTGAATCTTTCGCGGTTCTCCGAGGAGATAGAGTCCATATCTCCCACAATAAAATCAGGAACCCTCGAATTAATTTCATCTTTAGGGCACAATTTATCCACAGCTCCGTCACAACAGACGAGAATATCTGCAGTTTTAAGGTGATGTAGTGCTGTTTCCCCTTTTGGGAACTCACCATCTGCTAATATTACATATTTACGAAGCATACACCCTCCCATCCGCCGTGCCAGCCGGCTAAAAATTGATTGATTTTAAGTCTATTCTTACCGGCAGCTTGAATTTCCACTATTCTTATGCTCCCTTCTCCGCACTGCACCTCTAAAAATGTCTTTCCATCTGAGGTAACCTCTCCTGCTCTCTTACCATTGTTTTTATAGAGAGCCTCCACTTCAAATATTTTAACTTGAAAACTCTTTCCTCCTCCGGAAAGGGTGGAGTAGGCTGCAGGGTAGGGACTTAGTCCCCGAACAAGATTTCTAACTGAGTGAGCATCTTTGCTCCAATCTATATTTCCCGTTTCGCGTGTAATCTTAGGGGCAGGTTTTAGATTTTCAGACTCAGGTTGAGGTATAGGGAGGAAGACTCCCGAAGAGAGTGCCTCTATGCTCTTCTCCACGACACTGCATCCGAGAGTTATAAGTTTATCATGAAGTGAGCCCGCATTGTCATTCTCCTCTATTATACACTCTTCAGAGTGAAGAATATGCCCTGTGTCTATTTTTTCATCTATAAGAAAAGTAGTAACTCCTGTCTTTTTCTCGCCATTAATCAGAGCCCAGTTAATCGGAGCAGAGCCTCTATACTGTGGAAGGAGTGAGGTGTGCAGATTAAATGTCCCAAGTCGGGGCATGCTCCATACAGATTTAGGGAGCATTCTGAAAGCGACCACCACGAATATCTCTCCATTTAGCCCCTTTAATTCATCGAGGAACTGAGGTTCTTTAAGTGAAACGGGTTGAAGGATAGGGATATTAAGGGGAGACGCAAATGATTTTACAGCACTCTCATTCATTTTAAGTCCCCTTCCGCTCGGCTTATCGGGTACTGTTACTACCCCTACTACATTATACCCCCTCTCCAAAATGTGTTCAAGGATTTTGGTAGCGAATAGGGGAGTTCCCATAAAGACCACCCTGATATTATTGTTTTTTCGTTCGGACATTGGAGAGTGAAAATTTCTTAAAAAATAGTTTAACCTTATTTAATAAAGCGTCTAAAGAGAAAAGTGAAGAGTCTTTAGTAGCTTTCCAAGTCAGAAACACCCCAAGCGGAAGCATTATCAAAGAGGAGATAAATGCCCCCATTGCAGGGGTAATCACCCCGTCTCTTGCAAGTTTCTTCCCCGAAATATCAATAACCCAGTAGAGTACAAAGAGAAGTGCAGAGATAATTACAGGAGTCCCAAAACCTCCCTTGCGGATTATTGCCCCAAGTGGAGCACCGATAAAGAAAAAGATAAGACAAGCGAAAGAGAGGGTAAATTTCCTATATGATTCGAGTATTATTCTTCGCAGAGAGAAGGTATATTGATTGCTTTCGCGGTCAAAAGTATTTAGCGTAGAGATAGGAGCTTCAATATTAGAGAGTGCATACTGAACCGCTGCCCTCTCCTCTTCAATGCTGAGCGAATCTGTTAAAGCCTTAGTGTCGAGAGCCTTGGTGTACCCTTTATTCATCGCAGTGTCGAGCTGGTCAGATTTTAGAAGTGAGGCACTATAATTCATTCTTGCACGTTGTTCGGTGTACACGCCGTTATAAATCCCCCCAATGGAATCTTTATCGTTTTGGAGTTGGGCGAGATTACGTGACATAATCTCATTCCCATACATATTTTCGTCAGATTTCTTGAAATTATAGTTTTCAAGGGGGATTACTATCTCTTGTTTTGAGAAATTACTCTTTTGGAGGACATAAGTGGTGTCCATATACTTCCTTGTATTATTCTCTTCGTAGGAGACACCGTTATAGAGGGTAAAAATAAGGGAGTTTTTATCGGGGGTAAATTTTAATACTCCGGAGTCTGCTACTGCTAAAGAGACATTTCCTTTATTTTCCGTATGATTATAAACCATAACATCATACATCATTTCGCTCTCTTTATTTCTGCTGCTGATTCTCAATGTGTAACCATCTATACCATTATAAAAGGTCCCAGTGGGGATTTTAATCTCCTCCTTGGTTCTTTTAATATCGTACTGGAGAGTATAAATATTATTATAGGCTACAGGGATTAGATTATTAGAGATGAAAAAAGCCCCTATACTTATAATAATAGCTACATAAATCTGAGGGTAAAGGATTCTTGGAAGGGAGATACCTGCTGCTTTCATGGCAAGCAGCTCATTGTTCTCGCCTAAATTTCCAAGAGCCATAATCGAGGCAAGAAGTGTCGCAAGTGGGAGGGCTTGTGGAAGTACAATAGCAGCTCCCCACCCCATAAACTCAAAGATGATACCAAGACTTAACCCTTTTCCAACTAATTCATCAATATAGACCCATAGGAACTGGATTACCAAGACAAATTCTGCTATAAGAAATGTCACGGTAAAGGGTCCTATAAAAGACATTAATAGAAAACGGTCAATTCTTTTCACCTTTTATTTTTTGGTTGCCAAGTCTAACAGTTTAGCAAAAGCTTCACTAAGTGACTCTTTGTTTTTTCCCCCTGCGGTAGCGAGGAAAGGTTGCCCTCCTCCCCCTCCCTGGATTATTTTTGCTGCCTCTTTTATATCTTTTGCAGCATCATAACCCTTTGTTACCAAGTCCTTTGAGTACGTAAGAACCAAAGATGGTTTCCCCTCAGGTGTCTCATAAGCTGCTACGAAGAGAGAGTTTTCATACTCTTTATAGAGCTCAAAGGCTAAATTTTTAATTATCTCGGAATGATAAATTCCAAAAGTGGAGAAGCATCTAATCCCATCACTCTCTTTACTCTCTTCGACAATCTGTTTTTTTAATGCTGCCACTCTTTCTTTAATGAATTTTTCAATCTCTTTTTTATACTCTTCGTTCTCAAGGAGTAATTTTTTAATACCGTTAATAATATCAGGAGACTGTCCAATTATCTCTTGTACCATCTTTATCTGATTAATAATGCCGTAAATCATGTACTCGGCATTTTTTCCTGTGGTAGCCTCTATTCTTCTAACCCCTGCTGCTATTGCCCCTTCGGATATAATCTTAAAGAACCCTATATTTCCTGTGGCTGAAGTGTGTGT
>CAYSND010000042.1:0-10800 GCA_964432305.1 uncultured Muribaculaceae bacterium
GGTACGACAGGGTAGTAGAATCCGACCACATAAATCCCCTCGTCGAGAAGTCTGGCTGCCATCTCTTGTGAGAGTTTAGCATCATAAAGCATAACAGCACAAATCGCAGACTGAGTCGGCTTAATATCAAAACCTGCTGCCAACATCTTCTCTACAAAGTATTTAGTGTTATCATGTAGTTTGTCTTGGAGAGTATTGGTCTCAGACATCATATCGAACATTCTAATCCCTGCTGCTGCAACCAACGGAGGGATAGAGTTAGAGAAGAGATAAGGACGTGATCTCTGGCGAAGCATTGAGATAATCTCTTTTTTCCCTGTGGTAAACCCTCCGATAGCACCTCCGAAGGCTTTCCCAAGGGTACCTGTCAGAATTTCAATTTTCCCCTTAAGGTTAAACTGCTCCGTGGTTCCCCTTCCTGTTCTTCCAACCACCCCTGCGGAGTGCGACTCGTCCACCATTATCATTGCATTGTACTTCGTGGCAAGTTCGTAGATTTTATCTAGAGGAGCCACGTTTCCGTCCATTGAAAAGACTCCGTCAGTAACAATAATCCTATGACGCTGCGCTTGAGAGAGTTTAAGACAATTTTCAAGCTCCTCCATATTTGCATTTGCGTAGCGGTAGCGCTGAGCTTTGCAAAGACGCACTCCGTCAATAATGGAAGCATGGTTCAGAGAGTCTGAAATAATGGCATCATTGTCATCAAATAGTGGTTCGAAAACCCCTCCGTTGGCATCAAAACAGGCTGCGTAAAGGATACTATCCTCTGTCCCGAAGAACTCTGCAATCTTTGCTTCCAATTTCTTATGCAACTCTCCGGTGCCACAGATAAACCTGACACTCGACATTCCGTAACCATAATCGTCAAGTGCTTTTTTGGCAGCCGCGATTAATTCCTGGTTATCGGAGAGTCCGAGGTAATTATTGGCACAGAAATTAAGAACCTCTGCACCCGTATTAACTTTAATATTAGCTCTTTGAGGGGATACTATCACCCTCTCGTTTTTATAAAGCCCCGCTTCTTCGATGGCTTTAAGCTCCTTTTGGAGATATGATTGAAAATTGCCGTACATATTAAAAATAGATTAACTTTCTACAAAGATATGAAAAGTAATATAAAATGGCATAGTTATTGCGGAAACTCTAAAAACTTTTTTAGTTTCCGCAATAGCATCATAAATTATGACAACAGAAGAAAAAATTTTAGAAAATGCGACTGCACTCTTCCGATCCAAAGGGTGTAAGTCTGTTACAATGGAAGAGATTGCAATTGAAAGTGGGGTCTCTAAAAAGACTTTGTATCGTTTTTTTAGAGATAAATCAGCCCTCTTAGAGGCTTCTATCCTGAAAATGGATAGAAAGATAAAAGAGGAGTACAACATGATTAGAGAGGGTTCAGATAATGTCTTGGAGTCTCTTTTGGAGTCATATAAGCTACAGTCTCGAGCTATGGCTAATATGAATATTAATTTTTTGGATGAGGTGAAGAAATTTTACCCTGAAATATATATAAAGGCAATTAAATGTTCTCAGGAGAATCTTAAAGAGAACACGCAAAAGATGTTAGAGGAGGGAAGGGAGCAGGGTGTCTTTATAGATAACCTTAATGACCTTGAGTTAAAAGCCATAATTTTCTCCCTCTTTACTAAAAGAGGTCTTCTTAACTCTCCCGACATACAAAATAACTACGATAGAAACACATTGTTTAATAATACAGTACTTGTTTATTTGAGAGGTCTCTCATCTGCAAAAGGGAGAGAAATTATCGATAAATATTTAGAATCAAATAATAAAAATTTATAAAATGAACCTTTATTTAAAAAAGAGCAAGAAACTCCTATTACTTTTAGCAGTTTTACCTCTATTCTCATTAGGAGTCTTCGGACAACAACACCCGGACTCTTTAAAGATGTCACTCTCTTTAAGCCAGGCACAAGAGTATGCGCTTGAGCATAATCGTTCCATCCAAAATGCTTCATTGGACATTAAAAAGGCTGAAGCAAGTAGATGGGAGGCGATCTCTACCCTTTTACCACAGGTAAATGCTTCTTTGGACTATGCGAACTACCTCGGATATGAAATGAATTTCGGAGGGATGAAGATAGCCATGCCCCCTTACGGCTCTTTGGGGATAACCTCCTCTTTAGGAGTAAGTGCGGCACAAATAATCTCCGTTCAGCTCAATAATATCTCGATGAAGATGGCTGACATAAGTCTGAAACAGAGTGAGCAGGAGATATCTAACCAAGTTAAGATATTATACTACTCGGCATTGGTTTCAGAGGAGACTGTTAAGCTGTTAGAAAAGAATTTAGTAAGTATGCAGAAACTGCATCAGGTCTCGGAGGAGTCTGTCAGAGTAGGGGTTGCAGAACAGGTAAGTGCCGACCAACTAATGGTTCAAGTTGCCACCATGCAGACCACATTAAACTCTTCAAAAAGATCCTTAGAGATGATTTATAACTCTATGCGACTATTGCTTAATTTGGATGCTGATACTGAGATCCTTTTAACGCAGAGTTTAGAAGACCTAATGAACCCTGGGAGAGCTGTCTCTTTATTATCTGATGAGTTTATACTCGATAACAACTACTCATATCAGCTCCTAAGGAAGAGTACCGAGATAACCAAAAAGCAGGTTGATTTGGCAGGTATGGCCTACCTCCCCTCTTTTAGAGTTTTTCATCAGTATAATGCCAAGAAGTATTTTAGCAATGCCAACACTATGAACTTTACCCCTCCTAATCTTGTGGGAGCCTCTATTGCTATCCCTATTTTCTCAAGTGGTAACAGGTATAAGGCATTGGGTAGAGCGAAAATAGCTTATCAGAAGCAGTTAAATACCCTTGCTGACGTAGAATCTTCTCTACAAATTCAGCATCGTCAGTTAAAATATAATCTTACCTCTGCCTTAGAGCGGCTTGAAACTCAGAAGAAGAATTTAGAGGTAACAGAGAGGGTCTTCAATAATATCTCTCTTAAATACGAACATGGACACTCTTCGAGCCTTGAAGTTACCACCGCAAGCACAAATTTAGTGACAGCTCAGAGCAGTTTGGTTCGTGCCACATTGGACTTTGTAAATGCAAGTATAGAATTAGAAAAATTGTTAAATAGATAATAACTAAAGATATGAAAACGTATAACACCATTTTAATTACCTCTATGATAATACTCTTGGCGAGTTGTGGAGGAAAAAAGACCACTGTAAAAGAGGAGTCTGTGCGCCAAGAATTTGTTAAAACAATGACTATCGAAAAGAGTGTAGTCTCCAAAGAGGTGGAACTCTCCACCATCCTTCAAGGTTACGAGCAGATGAGTATCTCCCCATCCCTTACAGGTTCGATAGAGCAGATCTTCGTTGAGGTCGGAGACAATGTAAATAAAGGAGACAAACTTATTACAATGGACAGAAGACAATACAACTCCGCAAAACTTACCTTCTCAAATCTTAAAACAGAGATGGAGAGGATGGAGGCCCTTAAAGGGGGTGGTGCTGTTTCGGAGCAGGCTTATGATCAAGTAAAACTAAGCTACCAGCAGACAAAAGAGAATCTTGACTTTCTCGAAGCCAATACATTTGTTAAGGCACAGTTTGCAGGGGTTATTTCGGCTAAAAACTTTCAAGATGGGGAGTTATATAACGGAATGCCGATTCTGGTTCTTACACAAATCTCTACCCTTAAAGCATTTATAAATATCCCCGAGCTCTATTTCCCTTTAGTTAAAACAGGGATGAAAGTTACAATTAGTTCGGATGTCTATCCTAATAAAGAGTTCCCTGCCACTGTTGAGGTTATCTCTCCGACAATAGACCCTGCTTCACACACTTTCCAAGTTAAATTAAAAATTCCAAATGAGAGCAGGGTTCTCCGCCCAGGGATGTATATCCGTTCCTCACTCTTTTTAGATAAAGTGGAGGCAGTTATTGTCCCTTACCAGACAGTTCTTAAACTCTCAGGTTCTAATGACAGGTTTGTCTTCTTAAATGATGGAGGAGTCGCCAAGAGGGTGTTTGTTACTCTTGGACAGAGATTCGATGATAAGATAGAGATTATCTCCCCTGAAATATCAGTAGGGGATGAATTAGTAGTGCTTGGACAGGCAAAATTAATAGATGGTGTACAGCTAACAGTTAAAGAGAATTAGAGATGAGTATATACAAAACATCTGTTAACAAACCGGTTACGACTATCCTTGTCTTCGTTGCCGTAATAATCATCGGTATCTTCTCTTTAAGCAAGTTACCGATAGACCAATTCCCTGAAATGGAGCCCCCTTTTATAACTATAATGACCACATATCAGGGGGCAAATGCAAGTGAGGTAGAGACTAATATTACCAAGCTTGTAGAGAACTCACTTAACTCGGTGGATGGGTTAAAAAACATGACCTCTTCATCTAAGGATAATATCTCCATAGTTTCCCTTGAACTGGAGTGGGGGACCAATATGGATGAGGCGATGAATGACATCAGGTCATTTATAGATATTCTTAAAAATCGTCTCCCATCAGGGGCTTCCAATCCAAATATCTTTAAGTTCAGCACGAGTGCAATGCCTATAATTCAGTATGCTTTTACTGCCAAGGAGAGTTACCCCGGGCTCGATAAGATTCTAAATGAAGATATTATCCCTCGACTAAATAGAATCGAGGGGATAGGGAATATATCGCTTTCAGGTTCTCCGGAGAGATATGTCTATGTAAATATAGACCAATCCAAGCTCGACACCTACGGTATTCCAATGGAGATGGTGGGGAATGCCATTAGTGGCAATAACCTAAACCTCTCCTCGGGAACGGTGAAGATGGGGAAAGAGCAGTACCAGATGGAGGTTCGTAGCGAATATGTAGATAGTAAAGAGATAGAAGGTATTGTGGTCTCTACGACCAGAGAGGGGAGGCAAGTCTTTGTAAGAGATATAGCTACAGTTAAAGATACTCTTAGAGACCTCGCCCTCGATGAGAAGATAAATAGTAGCGACGGGGTTCGTATGGTGGTTACCAAACAGTCGGGTTCTAATACGGTAAAGGTGTGTGATAATGTGCAGAAAGAGATGGCGAAGATTCAGAAAGAGTTGTCCCCCGACATTAAATCCATTCTTATTTACAACTCCTCTGACGACATAAAGAACTCTATATACAGTTTACAGGAGTCTATTTTATATGCCCTTTTGTTTGTGGTTTTCGTGGTGTTCCTTTTCTTAGGGAAATGGAGACCCACCCTCATTATCTCCCTTGCAATCCCTATTTCGTTGGTGGGAGCCTTTATTTATCTCTTGGCCACAGGGGGGACACTGAATATCATTTCGCTCTCCTCGCTAACCATTGCGATAGGGATGGTGGTGGATGATGCGATAGTGGTGTTGGAGAATATAACAAGGCACTTAGATAGGGGGGCATCTCCTCGAGAGGCGGCAATTTATGCCACCAACGAGGTGTGGACTGCTGTTATTGCCTCGACACTTGTAATTATTGCGGTATTTGTTCCTCTTACGATGTTAGAGGGGATGGCGGGAGTTCTATTTAAAGAGTTAGGGTGGATAGTGGCGATCGTTATCTCTATATCGGTTATTGTCTCTATTACTTTAACCCCTATGCTCAGTTCAAAACTCTTAAAATCCAAGAAGATAAGAGTCAATGAGCAGGGACAGATAGAGGAGGTGGTCTCCAAGCTCGATTGGTACCAGAAGTATGTTGTTGCATTTTTTGATAAATTAGACAGACTCTATGCAAACTCATTGAGATATTGTGTAAACCATAAAGCAGGGACTTTAATCGTGGTACTCCTTATTTTCATTGCCTCGCTATTACCGGTAATATCAGGGAAGATAGGTTCTGATTTTATGCAGGAGACAGACAATGGAAGACTTAGCGTCTCCGTGGAACTCCAGAGGGGGACAAGACTCGAAGAGACCCTTAAAACTGCAAGAATATTGGAAGAGAGGTTCCAGGAGATTGCACCTGAGATAAGGTATATATCTACCACAGCAGGTTCAAATGAGGAGGCAGGGTTTTCCGCATTGTTCTCAAGTACCACCAATAATAAAATCTCCATGACGGTGGTTTGCAATAAGAAATATGACAGAGAACGCTCAATTTTTGATATTGCGGAGCAACTCAGAAAAGAGATGGATCTATATCCTGAGATTACAAGGTATAAATGTAATGCCTCTTCCGGAATGGGAGGGGGAAGTTCAGCAGTAAATGTTGAGATTTACGGATATGATTTTAACGAGACAAATGCTATTGCAGCTCAGATTAGGGATATTATAAAGGGGAATATTCCCGCTGCACGTGATATTATGATAAGCAGGGATGAGGATAGACCTGAGTTGAAAATCGTGGTGAATAAAGAAAAGTTGGCATATAGCGGTCTTACTCCGGCTATGGTATCCGGTTACGTTAGAAATCGAGTAAGCGGAATGAGGGCGGGATTCCTTAAAGAAGATGGGGACGAGTATAATATTATAGTCAGACTTGAGGAGAAGGATAGAAATTCCATTACTTCCATAGAGAATATTTCCATTCCTACAGCTACAGGCAAAAGTATTAAACTCAGCGAAGTAGCCTCTATAGAAGAGCACTGGGCTCCCCCTACTATTGCAAGAAAGAATCGTCAGAGAATGGTCTCTGTGGATGTTACCCCTTATAATGTCTCTCTTGGGGAACTTGCATCCCAAATTCAGACAGAGGTGGATAAATTAAGTATGCCACAGGGAGTTACTGTAAGACTTGCAGGACAATACGAAAATCTGCAAAAGACTTTTTCTGACTTGGGGATGTTGTTAATGTTAATCGTAATACTCGTTTATGTGGTAATGGCTTCTCAGTTTGAATCTTTCAAAAAGCCGGCTATTATAATGTCCACAGTGCCGTTTGCCCTTACGGGGGTTATTCTATCACTATGGATAACAGGTACTTCGTTGGATATGATTGGTGCACTTGGGTTTGTAATGCTTGTGGGGATAGTGGTTAAAAACGGGATTGTGATGGTGGATTATACTAACCTTATGAGGGATAGAGGGCATGAGCTAAAAGAGGCTATTGCACTTGCAGGTCAGTCTCGTCTCCGCCCTGTTTTAATGACGGCTATGACCACTATGCTTGGGATGTTACCGATGGCTTTAAGTTCAGGGGAGGGCTCAGAGATGTGGCGTCCTCTTGGAATCGTAGTTATAGGGGGGCTCCTTATTTCTACCTTAATTACTCTCTTCGTTGTCCCTACTCTTTATGCTACAATGTCTCGTCACGGTGAGCGTAATAAAGAGGAGAAGAATCGCAAGCATTTTTATTTTATGAAACTTTCCGTTAAGGATGATAATAAAGAATAGTTATGAAATCGATGAAATCAGTATTTATAATATTTAATCAGGCTAATACTGCACAAGTAGAATATATGCTTGATGCCCTTAATATAAGTGGGTTTACCTTCTTCGAACAGGTTCAAGGAAGGGGTACCAATGGGGGAGAACCTCGTCGTGGCACCCATACGTGGCCCGAAATGAATTCCGCAGTAATCACTATTGTCGAAGATGAAAAAGTCGATGAGTTACTAACCACAGTAAGAAAACTTGATGCGGTTAATAAAGAGATAGGGGTGAGGGCTTTCGTCTGGAATATTGAAAAAACAGTGTAGTTGTTTTAATTAAACTCCCTTTATAAAGTCACGAACAGAATTATTATACAATAATCAAGTTGTAAAATTTTTTCTTACCTTCGCACTTTATAAAGGGATTTTATGATTAATAAAACATCGATACGAGTATTAGTGACAGCATTGGCTCTCTTTGCTGTCTCTTTTTCTTTGTCTGCCCAGGAGTGGGGGATAAAGGGCGGTGTTAATTTAGGAAAGCCTGTGGGTTATAATATAGGGGTGGCTATGAAATACAACCTCCCCATCAGAGGAACCTCCATTCAGCCGGAACTCTCTTATGTGTCGAGACCTATCTCCGTTTCAGGTTCTGTTCAAAAGGGTAATTATTTAGAACTCCCTTTGAACTTACAAGCAGGATTCGATCTTATCCTATTCCGTCCTTTTATCGAGGTCTCCCCTTTTGTAGGGTACCTCCTCTCTAAGAATAGTGGTGTTCCCTCTTTTGAGTATGGTGTGGGTGTTGGAGGGGGAATCGATATAAGAAGCTTCCAGTTAAAAGCAAAATATAGCTGGGGGCACTATTTTAGAGGGACTGAAATAGCAGTAATCTATTTTTTTTGATACGAAGATTATATAACAATTAATATTAAAACGACTATGTTAGCAATTAATGATTCAAACTTTGAAGAACTTGTATTAAAATCAGAACTTCCTGTATTATTGGACTTTTGGGCACCATGGTGTGGTCCTTGTCGTGCTATCGCTCCTATTGTTGAGGAGTTAGGTAAAGAGTATGAGGGGAAATGGGTGGTAGCCAAATGTAATGTTGACGAGGCTTCAGCAGTCCCAATGAAATACGGAATTAGAAATATACCCACACTCCTTTTCTTCAAAAATGGAGAGGTAAAAGAAAAGATGGTTGGCTCTGGTAATAAAGCCTCTATCGTTACAAAAATGGACTCTATTTAACAACTTTTAATTTTTTAAATTTATGAAAAAAACATTACAAATTTTTGCTTGTATTGCCATCGTGGCAATGGTTTTCGCAAATCCTGTATCTGCACAGAAGACTCACCTTGGTGTTAAAGGTGGATTAAACTACACTTCTTTTAATGACCTTAACCTGACAAGTACCACTGCTCTTACTGAGTCTATCAAAAACTATGGTGGATTTAATATAGGGCTTGCTCTTCAAATCGAACTCCCTATGGGTTTTGCTGTTCAGCCTGAAGTACTTTATTCTCAGATAGGGTCAAGCATTGAAATGCCTTCAACCGGGACTATTCTCGATGCTGTTTTAGGCGGAAAGACCATGTCTTTGGTTCAGGGTGTTTTAGAAGTTCCCGTTAACATTCAGTGGGGAATCAAATTAGGTCCCATCAAACCTTTTGTACAGTTTTCACCTTATGTTACTTATGCACTAAGCAATGGTCTTAAATTTAAGGACGGCACTTCAGTTAACGAGACTTTCTTCAACTCAGACAATATGAAGAAATTTAACTATGGTGTAGGTCTTGGAGCAGGTATTCAGGTTTGGAAAGTTCAGATCTCCGGAAGATACAAATGGGGATTAGGTACAGTTGCTGATGCACAGGCTACAGGTCTTCCAGCTGTTAACCAAATGTTTGACAAGAGTAAAATCAGCGGATTCGAACTCGCAGCAGCATTTTTATTCTAAAAGAGAGACCTTTTAAGGTAATATTAAGGGGCTGAATTAATTTTCAGCCCTTTTTTTATTATTTTTGCGCTCTACTTATGAGTACTACTGTAAACGGCATATTATCTTATCAGAATTACATTCGTAAGGAGTGGGAAGAGTTCGAGATGTTGGTCAAGGAGCAGGTACTCTCTGATAATCCCCTTCTTAATGAGATTAATAATCACCTTTTTTCTTCATCGGGGAAAAAAATACGACCTCTCCTCGTACTCCTCTCCGCTAAAGCATGTAAAGGGGAGATAACCCCTTTAGCTATGGAGTGTGCAGCAGCGGCAGAACTTATTCATACTGCGACTCTTCTTCATGATGATGTGGTGGATGATAGTGTTACCCGTAGAGGGATGGCTACTGTCAACTCCCTCTTCTCTCCGGGTGCCTCTGTGCTAATGGGTGATTATTGGCTCTCCAAAGCCATAAAGCTCCTATTAGAGAAGAAGTGCACCTATGAAATTATGAATAATTTCTCCACGACCATCCAAGATTTGGCAGAGGGGGAGATGCTTCAGATGCTGAGGGCGGATGATTTAAAAACCACAGAGGAGGAGTATTACAATATAATTTCCAAAAAGACAGCGTCTCTATTTATCTCTGCAATAAAATCGGCTGCTATCGCGGTTGATGCTTCAGATGAAGTGGTGGAAAAGATGGGGAATTATGCATATCATTTAGGTCTCTCTTTTCAGATTAGGGATGATATTCTCGATTATTCGGATACCCCCGAAGATGGTAAAGATGTTGGATCGGATTTAGCAGAGAGAAAGATGACACTCCCGCTTATTGGAGCATTGAAGAGAGAAAAAGTGAGTGAGCAGAGGGGGTATATCCTCTCTCTTATCTCTGAAATAGATATACTGGATAAAGCCTCTTTAGAAAAGAATAGTAAAAACATTCAAATTATAAGGGAGTTTGTTAAGGGGCACTCAGGGTCAGAATATGCTAAAATGAGACTTACAGAGAACATCCAAATGGCGATAGACTCTCTCTCCATACTCCCGCCTTCAAAATCCAAGGAAGGACTTATAGATATCGCCCGATGGCTGACTCTATAGCTGAAATCTTATATAAGTTATAGGGAGTCCTTTAGCAAGGAATTGTTTTTCGTAGAAAGTTTTAACAGAGAGAATATCATCTTCCGATGCACGCCCTGATCCATAAATGTCAGGATTGGATTCTAAAAGAGTATGTCCCCTTTGAGCGATTACATTTAGAGTGGATTCATATAAAACAGGGCTATCTGTCTTTAGATGTATTATACTATCAGCTTGTAGAAATCGGGAATATCTTTCGAGAAAGAGGGGAGATGTGAGTCTCTTTCGTGGTTTTTCTATTTGCGGGTCTGCAAAAGTAATCCAAATCTCTGCGACCTCACCCTTCTCAAAGAAAGAGTCGATAAAATCTATTCTACTCCGAATGAAGGCGACATTTGAGAGGTTATGTTCTGTCGAATATTTAGCCCCTTTCCAGAGCCTTGCCCCTTTTATAT
>CAYSND010000043.1:0-2753 GCA_964432305.1 uncultured Muribaculaceae bacterium
TCGCCAAATACATCCCCTATCTTAATACGATCTCCTATTTTAAATGGTCTCATATATGTAATAACTAAGCCCGATACCATATTTGCTATTGCTGTGGAGGAACCAAAGGAGACAAGTACCCCTAAGAATACAGAGACACCCTTAAAAATCTCAGAGTCGGAACCGGGTAAATATGGGAAGATTAGGATAAACATAAAAGCATAGAGTAGAAACCTTAATATGCTATAGGTGGTTTTAGCCCAGTCGGGGTGAAACCAGGAGATTTTTAACTTTTCCGCCTCTATTTCACTGAATAAATATTTTACAAATTTTATTACATACTTCATTACGAGGTAGATAACAATTATCGAGAATAGATTTGGCAGGTACTCCCAGATAGATATAAGAATCCCCTTTAGTGGTCTCCATAATAGACCAAATAGGGTGTCTGCCCAGCTTCGCGTAAATGGGAATATACTAAAAATAGCAGGAAGTGCAGTATATAGAATTAACCCATAAATTAACCAACGAATAGGTTTTAAGAGAAATACAATGGCTTTATACTCTTGTTCTGCGGTTAAGATAGTATAATCTTTGTATGATAAGTTTTTCAACCATCTTCCTTTATTAACTTCGATGTAATTATTGACCTTTTTAAACCCTTTATTAATCAACCAAAAAAGCAATGTTATTGCAAGAATAACTAAAATCAAGAGACCAACCCTCGATATAACTCTTAATAACGTCCCATCCTCTTTCCCCTTTCTTAAATCCTGTTTTATAATCTCCGAATAATTCTTAGCTAACTCCTCTTTTGTGGTATTTTGCCATTTTGCATCATTATCGGATATGCTCATGAGTATAGTCTCACCATAGATTATATCAACAGTGTTTTCTATACTTATAACTGTTATAGAATCGATTACAAGAAAGGCATCATTAAAGAGATCTTTTATCCTGTTAGTTATTCTTAAAGCCCTCTCCTTAGGAGAAGAGGCACCCATTTTAGTATGTATTGAAAATAATGTGTCTTTGAGAGTCCCTATTACAGGGTAACCTGCTGGTCTTATTATTAATGAATCGGTTCCAACACTATTCATATTACTATTCTCACCATTAGCATAATTAAAACTAAGCAACAATGAAAATAGCACCATTAAAAAAAATCTCTGTTTCATACATCAGGTTATTTAAGGGTTACACGACAGACCGCAAATTTAACCTTTATAAACTTAACAAGGAAATAGTTACTCTATTTTTTTTAAGATGTACATATTAGAATACTCTCAGTTGTATACATGGTAGTAATAAAAAATCTAAAATAAATGATACACCCAATCATTATTATACATACCTTCGTTTAATTCTTCTAAAAAGAGAGTAGTGAAATCCAGAAATCACTAAAAAAACGGGGCGTAAATCTGAAAAGCCTAATGAGTAAGAATAACAAAACAATTCAACTAACATGATTAAAAAAATCGTTATTAGCACAGTAATTTGTTTATCTATGTGTTTCTTTTTGTCATCAACTTTGATGGCTCAAGAAACAAATGCAACAAACACATCAATGCCACGCATTGGAGATAGGGCGCCCGAATTTAAAGCAGTTACCACACAAGGGAATATTAATTTTCCTTCTGATTATGCAGGGAAATGGGTAATTCTATTTAGTCACCCGGCCGACTTCACTCCAGTATGTACTTCTGAATTTATGACTTTTGCAACTATGCAAAATGAATTTAATGCTTTAAACACACAGTTACTTGGCTTATCAATTGACGGATTGTATAGCCATATCGCTTGGTTAAGAACTATTAAGGAAAAAATCGAATTTAAAGGCATGAAAAATGTCGAAGTAACATTCCCTCTTATAGAAGATATTACTATGAATGTTGCCCATAAATACGGCATGGTCCAACCAGGCGAAAGTTCCACTAAAGCTGTCAGAGCAGTATTTTTTATTGACCCTAAAGGAACTATTAGAGCCATGATTTACTATCCTCTCTCATTGGGAAGAAATTTTGACGAGATAAAAAGAGTCATTATTGCACTTCAAACAGCCGATGCTTATAGTATTGCAACTCCTGCAAATTGGCAACCCGGTGATGATGTTATTGTTCCTCCTCCCGGTTCTTGTGGAACAGCCAAAGAGAGAATGCAGAATAAGGACGAAAGTGTTAAATGTTATGACTGGTTCTTCTGTACCAAAAAATTAACCATCGAGCAAGTAAAAAATCCACCTGTAAAAAAATAACTGCAGGTGTAACAAAGTCATTTAATGATTAAACAAACAACTTTGATAAAGTGACCACTTTGTCAAAGTTGTTTTTATTTAGGGTATTGCTTATGCTATATTATTTTTTCTCAAACTCATTGCATGGTAATACATACATAACTTTGAAATATCTGTCCATCAACTTTAAAATATCCTAAAAATACTACATCTTCAAATACCCTTTCAATGCCTCCACGTATTCTTCGAACGCTGCTACCCCTTTTGGAGTGATTCTACATACTGTGCGGGTGCGTTTCCCCACAAATCCTCGTTCTACGTTTATATATCCCGCTTCACTCAATTTGTCAATCTGTACGCTCAAATTGCCCGAAGTTGAGTTGGTTTTCTCTTTTAGGTAGAGAAAATCAGCCTCTTCCACCGATAGCAAAATAGACATTATCGCTAACCGGAGTTCGGAATGGAGTAGGGGATCTAACTCTTTAAACATCGCTTTTACCGCTTTTATAGTTCAAAATATGTCCCGGAATTACCATCATAA
>CAYSND010000043.1:2853-10748 GCA_964432305.1 uncultured Muribaculaceae bacterium
GTGTTGCGGATCATTTGAGAGATGAGTTCCAAACTCTCTTTTTCGTTTAATTTTTTGTCTTCCATTTTTGTATTTTTTTTAGTGTGTAAAAATATTTTCGTTTTATAAATACGCTGCAAATATAAATCAGTTTACAACATAAACCAAATAAAAGTGAAAAATAATTCGTAATATTGTCTGATAAAATCGATAATATTAAAATATATAAAAATGAAATCGCTGAAAATCACCTTACTAAGCATTTTACTATTAATTCTTTTTATCCCTAAGAGTTTTTCTTGTACTGTGGTAGCCGTTGGGAAGAAAGCATCGGCAGACGGATCTGTAATTATTTCACATACCGATGCCGGACCCGATTCCCGTATCTATTTCGTCCCTGGTCAGCTCTTTAAACCCGGTGCGAAGGCTCCTATCTATTGGGGTATTCAGGATGCAGCGCTCCCACTTAAAGATGATGGGAAGATTTTAGGGTACCTCCCACAAGTGGAGAAAACTTTTGGATATTTCCACTCTGCCTACTCTCATATCAATGAGCGTCAGCTTGCTATAGCGGAGAGCACCACTTCGCAACGTGAAGAATTGGTCTGTACCCTTGAAAACGGGGGGCAGATAATGACCATCGAGCAGGCAATGATTTTCGCCCTCCAGAGGTATGAAAAAGCGAAGGATGCAGTGAAATTCATTGGTTCTATTTTAGAACAATACGGTTTCCTCCCCTCAAGCGGGGATGGTTCTGAATCACTCGTTGTGGCTGATCCCGAAGAGGCGTGGGTATTTGAGGTCTTCTCGGTGGGTCCCGGGTGGACTCCTCAGAGTGGGAAACCTGGTGCCATTTGGGCAGCGCAGAGGCTTCCTGATGACCAAGCAACAATGATCCCTAACTGGAGCGTGATAAAGGAGATAAATGCTTCTGATACAATGAATTTCATTGTCTCTGCAAATTATAAACAATTTGCAATAGAGCGCGGTTGGTACGATCCTGCCTCCGGAAAACCCTTTGTTTGGCAGGAGGCTTATACTCCCCTCCCTGCGGAGTTTGCAACAGGGCGCTTCTGGTTCTTTTTCCAGACATTTATGCCTAATCTTAGGGAGTGGCCCAACAGGTTCTATGACCCCAAAGAACCTTTCAAAGGGATGAGTCCTTATTATCAGGTAGTGGAACCATTGTCCATTTACCCCTTTGCAGCTACCCCTGAGAAGAAAATTTCAGTTAGAGATGTTATTGATTTTCAACGTTCTGTGCTTGAAGGGACTATTTACGATATGACCACTTACCCCGAATGGCTTGTACCTGACGAGAAAGGGGGATATGTTCTCTCTCCGCTTGCGACTCCATTCCCTTCAGGAGAGATGCGAAAACTCATTAAGCAGACTTATAGGCGTCCCATTGCACGTCATCGTGGTCATTATGGGATGGTTTGCCAATTACGGAGTTGGCTCCCTGCCGAGATAGGGGGAGTCTATTGGGTTTATCTCGATAATCCCTATTTTAGCCCCTATGTCCCTATCTATGCAGGAAACCTTTCAGTCGATCTTACCTATAATACCTATAATCCCAACGAATATAGCGAAGAGTCAGCCCGTTGGTCAATAGATTTTGTGGACAATTTGGCAAATCTTCGTTTCCAAGATATCTCCAAGGATGTTAAGACCATAAGACAACCTTTTGAAGATAAAATCTTTAATGAGCAGAACTCCATAGAGCAGACTGCACTTGATCTCTTTAAGTCAAACCACCAAAAGGCTCGAAAATATCTCACAGATTACTCCAATTCGAAGATGCGCGAAGTAAATGAGATGTTCATCAAACTACGTAATTTGATTATCACCAAATACACTAATAATCACGAATAAAATTTCGCTGACTAATCTAAATGCAAAAAGAGGCGACTAAATAGTCTGCCTCTTTTTTAAATTTATTATAATTTCTTATTTATTAATTACTTCCCAATAACCTCCAAAGTCTCCTCCAATTCGCCGAATACGATTATCCGCTTTTAGTGAAGCGATAATTTTCTGTATCGTGTTTGATGCTTTTCCTGTCTTTTCCATAAGCTGCTTTCTCGTTATTTTTGGGTTGTTAATAATTAGTTGAAACACATTGTCCATTGTTGTCTGACCACCTGTCTGACCACCTGTCTGACCACCAGTATCAGACACCACTGATGGAACAAAAAGCGTCAATCTGACTTCATCCAAATCAAGCCTATTTTCCAGTACAGGCTCCTTCCAACCTGCCTGTTTCCATGCAGAAATAATCTTCGGGAATCCAGAACCGAGATTTTCTCCATACCCAATCATCCTAAGCATGTTCTGTATCTTTGGATTGCGAGCTTTAGACGTACCTCCTTCATAAACTTGTTCGATAGGTAGTTTTAAGATGCCGGGATTACGGAAGCAGAACCGATCATCGTATTTATTAATGCGTAATACACCACCCGAAAGAAACACATCGCAGTGGATGATAGAGTTAGTAAAAGCCTCTCTGATTGCCTTATGCTGAGGTGTATCATCAATTCTTTTCATCCCCTCCATTTTGAAAGGGCGAGGAAGATCCATAGTGAGCTTTGGCAATACACGATGAAAAAATTGATAAAAGTTATTCTCCCAACGTCCATCATAGGTTAGTCGGTCGTGATACCGTTCATCACCTACCAAATGGCTCATATCCACATAATCCATTCGGAAATTGGCAAAATAATTGCGTATGGCGAGACCATTCCCAAACATCAACAATCCGGCTACCGACACCCCTTCCTTTCCTGTTTTTTTATCAACAATATAACCTCCAAGGTTTGTTAAAAACTTTTTGTCATCATTACTGTTCCAAATGTGCCCGTCATTCAGAATACGAAACTCTGTACGGTATTGTCTCAGAGAATCGGCATCAACTTCATCCATTCCACAATATTCCATCATCAAACCATCGTTGCCATTCTCATTGGCATCACGGAGCATCGATTTAACTTCCGCTTCCGTGCAATGGTAATCACCTTCATGGTTCCGGCGAAATGTTCCTTTCAAGGGATTGCCATTGATATAAACCGGACGTAGAGTGAAATCTGCTTGCGGTACGTGAATGTAAACCACCTTTTTGTTATCAATATCTACAACAGAAACATCCTCATCCCTAAGGAGATTGACACTTACCTTGTCGCAGTTGACAGTATTCCAGAAATCCGAGATGATCTTCCTCGTATTCTCAACACCCAAAATCTTAAAGCGCAGATTCGCATCTATTTCCTTTAAATCCTCCTCTATCCCCAATAGAATAGTTCCGCCCATCGTATTGGCAAACGCCGAATAGGTCTCCCATAAAGATTTGGGGACCTCATTCTTGGCCTTCTTGCATTCCAATTGGATGCGTTCTCCTTTGAGTAATATTTCTTTTAACTCGTTGTATGTCATTGTGCTGTATATTGTTCAAACACTCAAGGACAAAATTAAACATTTTTTTGGAACTTCCGTTTATTCATAAATTGTTTATATCCCAGAGGTAATCGTGAAACTTTGCATTTCGGACAATTGATTACTTTAATAGATTTTAATATCATTATCAATTGCCTTCTATGTAAAAACCAGTAAGGTGTTGTCGAAAGAATTTCCGGAAATGGAGGGTTTTCGGTGACTAATAATCACGAATAGTTCCCAATATTTTATTCTAACTGAAATAGGTCGTTTACACTCTTATTAAAATATGCGGAGAGCTTTAATGCTAATTCGGTAGAGGGGACGAACTTGTTGTTTTCTATTGCGAAAATGGTCTGCCTTGAGACACCAATAGCATCTGCGAGTTCTTGCTGAGAGATTCTCATTATAGCTCGTTCAACTCTGATATTATTTTTAATTGCCATTACTTTTTCTCCAATAAGTGAATAAGGATATTTTGAAAATGGAGACATATAGAACAAATGCAAACCCGATACTGGTTAAAGGAGGGAATAAGTAATAGGTAAACATTGGAAGTCTGCCGTTAGGAAAAAATGCTATCGCTAAATTGTAAACAATAAAAATTAAAAAAGTGATACTAGAAGATAGTACAATAGCTTTCTTGCGTAAGTACATAATAAATTCATCTTCATGCTTTTCTCTGGATAACCCCACAAAAAAGGCAGAGATGTAAATCAATGAAAAAAAGATCATTGTTAAATAATGAGAATAATCTTGTGGAATGGCTCTCCATACATTGAATAATAATAAACCTACCCCTAAGGCACCCCATGAGAGAGCAAATAGAACCCAACCGACTATATGATAACGGTGTGGCAGCAGTAATGAATTTCTTTTAATTGTTTCCATTTTATTAATTGTAAAGTATAATAAGACAAAAGTAAGGCATACTTTACAAATATGCAAATTTAAATTAATAAAATAACTAATCAGTGAGGGTGTAAAAAAAGCGATAGAGGTAATCCATCGCTTTTTCATGTTAGGGTGAAACAGAAAATTATATCTCTGAATCTATATGGGCCTCTTTCATTTTTTTACGCATTTTTTTAATGATATCAGGGTGTTGTGAAGCTATATCGTATTGTTCTCTTGGATCTTTCTCTAAATCGAATAACATCATTTTTCCCTCCCCTTCCTTCTTTATGTTTAGAATAAGTCCTTTCCATTTCCCCATGCGAATAGCTTTAGAACCCCCTCCCTCCGGATATTCCCAATAGAGATATTCATGTTTTTTTTGTCTTTTACCCATCAACTCCGGAACAAAACTAATACCATCACTTTTAGGACTCTCTAACCCGGCTAATTCACAAACAGTCGGCATAATATCCCATGAGGCGCATATATGTTCGCTCACTCTACCGGCTGTAATTTTACCTTCCCATAACACAATGAGAGGAACTCTTATCCCGCCTTCACGGATAGAGGCTTTCCCCCAAGGGTATTCAGATTTGAATGGATTAGCACTATCGAACCAAGGGGAGTCTGTTCCACCGTTAAATGTAGGTCCATTGTCACTTGTAAACATAATTATGGTGTTCTCATATATACCTAACTCCTTTAATCTTGCTATTAATCCACCAATCTGTTCATCCCAATAGCTAATCATAGCTGCGTAAGTAGCATGTGGGTACCTGCATGGGAAATAACCCTTATTACCTATATATGGCTCTTCCATCCCAAATTTTTCGATGTAATATCTTACCCATCGCTCCGGAGCTTGTAAAGGAACATGAGGAAGTGGAGTGGTCCAAGTCAATAGAAAAGGGGACTCTTTATTCTCTGTAACAAATTTAAGAATTTCATCGTACATCAAATCGCAGCTATAGGCTTTTTGAGAATATTTTGCGTAACTCTTTTCATCATAAGGATCAGCCCCTTCATCTAACTTAGTCCCGGGAGGTAATAGCTGATTAGGTAGATATTCTCTTGCTTCATTTCTATATAAGAAAGGGGGGAAATAAGTATGTGCTTGGCGTTGACAGTTGTATCCGTAAAAAAAATCAAAGCCCATTTTATTCGGAGTCCCTTCGGAACCAGGATACCCTAATCCCCATTTGCCGATACATGCTGTCTTATAGCCTCCCTTTTGTAAAACTGATGGGAAAGTGATAGTCCCTGCTGGGAGTGGTCGTTGACCCTCAAGTGTGGAGTCTGCTAACATGGCTTTGTGACTCCATACATCTCCACGCTCAGCCATCTCATTATTCTCCCGTATATAAGAATGTCCACTATGTAATCCTGTAAGTGTTATACATCGTGAAGGGGCAGAGACTGCAGTTCCTGAGTAGTTTTGTGTAAAACGGATACCCCTCTCTGCTAATTTGTCAATATTTGGGGTCTCTATTTTTTGCTGTCCGTAACACCCTAATTCACCATATCCTAAGTCGTCTGCAAGTATGTAGATGATATTGGGCTTCTTTAGCTTAGCTTCTTTATCTTTAGCATTACCGGGAGCTATAACTGCTCCCAGTAATGTAAAACTTAAAATTGTTTTATTAGCTCTCACTATTGTAACTTTTAACGATTAATTCCACCCTATGTTTTGAGTGAGATTCTTATTTAATGATAGTTCGTTTAGTGGTATTGGGAATAGATAATATTGGTCTTTCCACCCTTTACCTTCTTTGGTAGGATTATTAAATCGCATTAAATATCCTGCGGTTCCAACTGCCGGACTACCATTTCTATTCACTAGTTTGAGGGCATTCCATGCGGGAACAATAGCTCCACTAGCATTAACATACTCAGCCTTATTAACATATACTCCCATCTGATCTCTATTTATAAACCATTCTCCCTTTTTCCAACGCCGTATGTCTTGGAATCCAAATCCCTCTCCCATTAATTCCACAATGCGTTCGCGACGTATTTCCCATAGTACCGGGTCAACAGTAGGGTCCCTTAGTGGGTCAAAATTATTGTCTATCTCAGATACTTTCATGTTTGCTACCCCGGCACGACTACGTAACTTATTGATAGTAGCATCTGCTACTACCTGTGTGAATTGTCCGGTTTCAAACATCGCTTCACAGTAATTAAGTAATACCTCTTCTATGTAGAAGATAGGTTTATCGCAAGTGTTTGTTGCAGCCATATTACTATTTACATCCCATAAATTGTAGTGACGCCACATATAATAACCAGTACGTGATCCCATAGGTGCTTGACCGGGACCGTTTATATTGGGTGACATCCAATTCATTGTACCTGACCAGTTAAAAACAGGTAATCGTTTGGAACCGGTGGCAGGGAGCAATACCTTTAATAAGTCAATATACTCATCAGTATTGGATGCCCCTTTGTAGAAGGTAGGATTTTTAGCAGTATTTGCCGAGAAGTCCAAATTGACACCGGTCTTCATAAAATAGGGGGGGACTACTTGAAATAGTAGGCGTCTATCCCTGTTGCGAAACTCATCATACATGTTACTATCACCGGCATAATTTGGACTCTTGGAGATAGTTTTCCCGTCTGTGCATAGATACATCTCCACAGTTGCTTTGTGCATTTCGTATCTACCTGATGAAGTTCGCTCAGTATGACCGACAGCATTGAGTAAGATATCTTTTACATACTCTTTATAAAGAATAATACCTTTATACTTACTTAGGTCATCGCTACATAATAAAGCATCGTAGTTGTTATCTACAACAGGGAAAGACCTCATAAGTTCAGCAGAGACACGAACAGTTTCATTTAAGTATTTTTGATCATCCCCCAAGTTATGGTACTTGCGCCAAGTCCCCTCAAAAAGAGAAAAACGAGATAACAGAGCTCGAACCACATGTATGTTAATGGTATTATTTCCATCGCCATTTGCTTTAATATTGGTCTCAGCAAATTTAAGCCTTTCGAGCACCTTATCGGCAACTTCCTTACGTGATGTCCTACTGCCAAATATCATATCTTTATCTGCTTCTCCAATTACTTTGTCCACCCATGGGACATCTCCAAAACGGGAAATTAATTCCATATAAGCATATGAATGAAAGAAATAGCCTACTGAACGCCAGTGAGCCTTATCTTTTTCGCTCATATTGGACTTGTCAATATTGTCTATCATTAGATTCACTTGGCGAATGAAAGTGAAATTCCACCCACCTCCACTCGAAGGGGTCTGCGCTGTCTGACTTCTATATGGATTGTTTTCTGTTGTGGAATAGGTGGATAAATATCCTGCTCTCCAGTCTCCCTCGTAGCGTCCTAAATTAGAAACAACCCCTTGTATATAATCGCTTGTGTTGTTAAACACAGAATAGAGCGACCACGAGTATGTTTTAAAGTTGTCATAGGTCTTGAAAGCTGTCTCTTCAGTTTGTGACTCAATTGGTGATTTCTCCAAAAAGTCATCATTGCAGGCTACTAATAGAAAAGTAGCCAAAATTGTTAGTATATATATTCTTTTCATATTTTAGTAGATTATAAGGTTAGATTTACACCAAAAG
>CAYSND010000044.1:0-10651 GCA_964432305.1 uncultured Muribaculaceae bacterium
TTGCAGTTTAATGTTAAGAGCTTTAAATAAGAGATTTGTCAGCATATTATACGTGACAATAAAGATAGTTTTGCAACTTTGGGTTATAATACTAAATAATTTAAACTATGAGTACACAGGTACATGGTAGTCATTGGGAATGTTTGAGAGAAATCAACGATGTCATAGATATTATTATTCCCGAAATAGTTAATAAGGCAGATGTAGTTGATGCGGTTGAAATATTTGCCGATTGTATTGAGGGAAAAAAGCCAAGCATACAAAGCATATTTTCTTTATCCATTAACATGGAGTTGTATGCAACTGCTTTGATCGTGACAAACAAAAAGAAAAAAATCAACGATATGGTTACGGTTTATCCTGTTATTCAAAGTAATAACACGATAAGATTAACCATTCTCAATATCATTGAGTGGGGCAATCTCATTGAGGCAGTTATTGTGGGAGAAAGAGAAGACGGACACTCTATCGCTTTCTTTGACACCAAATATTATAAAAACAAAGAACGATATAAGATTGGTAATAGCTACACATTTGCCCTTGCTGCCCTAGCTTATGATGTTAAAGTTTCTACCGAAAAATCACTCTCTTTTGAAGGGGAAAAAGCGATTGATTGGTTGTCTAAAATAGGAGAGGCTCCGGAATATAATCAACAAGGAGAAGTTGAGCCGGTAGTGTTTAATCTTTCTAATCTAGTCTGTTACTTGCCACAGCCTGATTCCCTCGATGATGCGCAATTCCAATCCCCTATAAAACAGATTGACGCTATTACAGCTTTTGGCAAGGAGTATTATAAAATAAATATTACCGTTTTTCATAATCCGGAATATTGTCTTGACTTATATGCTAAAACATCATTTTTTGATAATCAACCACCATCAATAAACGAGCCGCTTAGAGGTCTAATATGGACGCAAGGTTATTTACATGAATAAAATGAAATACAATCTAAAATGACCTAAGAACTAAAACATTGGTTTGATAAACTAATTGAAAACAGAGAAGAGAATGCAAGAGTAATAGAAAAACCTTCAATGAGGGGGATAAAAAAAGATGTGGTTGAGAAATATCCTGACTCGGCACATTTTGTTTACGAACTTTTGCAAAATGCTGATGATGCCCGGGCTACAAAATGCGATTTTCTATTAGAAAAAGATAAACTTTATTTTTCTCACAACGGAAAAGTTCGTTTTAGTGTTTCAAATCCTGACACTGAAGAAGAAGACGCTAAAAACAATATGCTTGGTCATATTAATTCAATAACTTCTGTAGGGAGTTCTACTAAAGAGAATGAATAAAGTTCAATAGGAAAATTTGGTGTAGGATTTAAGGCCGTTTTTCAATATACTGAGACTCCTTATATATATGATGAAATTTATAAATTCATAATAATTAGATTCGTTGTCCCAGAATTAATAGAAGAAGATTCTCCTTTAAGAAGAGAGAATGAAACACTATTTATTTTTCCATTTAACAAAGAGGGGATGCCCGTAGAGAAAGCTTATTCTGATATTCTATCTAAGTTAAAACGTTTAATTTTTCCAACATTGTTTTTGTCTAATTTAGAGCAAGTTTCATGGAAAACAGATAATAATGATAGCGGTACCTATCTGAAAGAAATCATAGAAAACAAACAAAATGGAGATATTGTTATAAACAAAACGCTATTAAGACAAGATGTTGATTTAGAGTCCACTGACGAGACACTTTTTCTTTTTAGCAGAAAACATGAAGGACTTACATACTCTGTAGGGTTTTTCCTAAAAAACGATAAAATCATACCAAAAAAACTAAAAGCATTTTGTTATTTCCTAACAGAGGAGACTACAGGTTTGAATTTTATTATACACGCTCCTTTTCAGTTGAATAACAGTAGAGCTTCAATACCCAGAAATCAATCAAATGATTGGAATGAATCTTTGGTTTTAAAATTAGCTGAATTAGCAGCAGATTTTTTTCCAATATTAAAGGAACTTAATCTTAACGATGATGAAATTACTTGTGTCGCTCCATACAAAAAAGCGGAATTCTATAACCTTTTTGCTCCCTTTTATGATAAAATAAAAAACTTGTTTCTTTCAGAAGAGATATTGCCCTCTTCTAATGGGGAGTTCACGAGAAAAGCCAATTCATATTGGGCTACTGCCCCTAATTTACCTCACTTGTTTACTAATGAACAACTTGCTACTCTTTATAATAATAGGTCAGCTAAATGGGTTTTTACCAGCAAGGGAGCTACTAATCTGCAAAGTGCAGACAAAGAGTTGGCAGAGTATATCAGAGATTTAACTAGTTCTGTAATTGAACCTAAAGCTGTACTTGTGAAAATTAATCATGAGTTCATACAGAGCCAAAATATACAATGGCTACATAAATTGTATGAATATCTTTCAGAGAGACGAGTGTGATATCGTTTTTTTTATTTGTAACCCAAACAATTACTTCTACACGGGGCATAAAAAATCTCTTTTATCAAAAGAATATATTTACAATGTTGCAATCAGTAGGGCGAAGGATTATTTGGTAATTTTGCATCCTTACTTACAAATCCCTAATAACAGACTGATAAATGAAATTGCTTATTATTACAAAAATAATTTTGGCAATGCAATACTCACAGACACTAAAGAAATTGAAAGAATATTATTTAACGAAGAGAATTATATAGAAAATAATAGTTTTATTTCTGGACACGACAATGTTAATGTTTTCGGACTTTCAGAGATGAAATATTTCATCAAAACTAATGACACAGCTATCGATATACAACTAAGGGACTTAAATAGCGAAAAGCTTAATAATAAATCGACGAATAAGAGCAACTTTATAGAAACCGAAATCCCGCAAATAGAAGGTGTTAAAATAACAGGAAAGATAGATTTAAGCAAGTTCGAAAAATATAAAAAGAAATAAACCCACAAACCATTAAACATACTATTATGAAAATGCTTATAAATGGTTTAATATGGCATTAAGTAAAGGGTTTAAGGAAGAGGGATTATTAGATTATATTTCTAAATGCAAAGAAAAGCTTGCTCTTTGAGTTAGGGGTATGATAAGCATTCGGTTAAAAGGAGGTTTTTTTTGTGTGGGAGGAAAAAGGGGCTATCTTTGCAGTTACATAAGACGAGAGGTTTTAATAAGCTAGTTAACGAGGAAACAGATGAGAATTCCATTAAAAATAGTATCTATATTTGTGCTTGCTACCTTGATTCTAAGTTGCACATCCAAGCAGAAAGAGGTGATAGAACCCTCTTATTACGATAATCTATATCATTTGCTTAAAAATTCAAATCCGGATAATTTTGAGAAGGAGGATTCGACTCTATGGATATTCAATCAGACTAAGCCCCTAATTAATTCCGGCGACAAACGATATGAGTCTCTTTACTATAATAAAAAGGGGATATATTTCTGGAACAGACATAAAATAGACAGTAGTCTATGGTATTACCGGAAAACTGCTGAATTACAGCATGATGCCCAGACTGCTTCTCTTGTTGCGGAGGCTTGTGCTAATTGTGGAGTAGCATATATTATCTTAGGGAAGTTAGATAGTGCGAAACTCTTTGTTGAAAAGAATCTTTTAATTGTAACTGAACAAAACGATGAGAAAGGTATTGCGCGTGCTAATTATTATTTGAGCGCGATATACATAGATAAGGGACTCTACTCAAAAGCACTTGAATATCAGATGCTCTCCATAAGACATATTGAAAACATTAAAGATACTTCTGAATTAATCAATAACTATAACTCCATAGGGGTAATTTATTATAAACAGAAGATGTTCGATGAGGCTAAAAAGGCATATCTAAAAGCCGCAGACCTTAGCTATACCTCTAATAATTTCTCTTCATTTCCCACTATATGTAATAATCTTTATAATATCTATAATATCCAGAATAAACCTGACTCCTCCTCCTACTATTTAAACTTAGCATTAGATAAAGTGGATAAAAGTAATGTAAGAACTTATGGGACATTGCTGATAAATAGAGGGATGATATTCCTTGAAAAAAAGCAGATAGACAGTGCTGAGTATTATCTAAAAAAGACTCTAAGCCTTCCTAATGCGAGAGATGTTATTAATAATTATGTGTTAGATAAAAATTTAGGATTAATTAAAGTATATAGAAGGGAGTATGATTCAGCACAATACTATCTAAACTTAGCTCTGGAGAATGCTAAGAGCAAACAGAATATTGACCGTCTTTCTGACTGTTATAAGACTATCGCTCTACTCGACTCGGCTCGAGGGGATTTTAAATCAGCCTTCCAAAACCAAAAACTTTACAAAGTCTATTATGACTCTGTCTTTAATAATGAGAACCAAAAAAGGATAGATGTCTTAAATATGGAGTATGAGGTCGAGAAGAAGGATTTTCAACTAAGAGAATTAGACTTAAAAAACAGACTCACTCATAAAACTATTAGAATCCAGAGTATAACGATTATATTAGCCTCTGCGCTGATACTCGCATTATTGCTTCTGGCTGCCCTTAATAGAAGAACCAAGAAAAAAATCGAGAGTAAAAATCAGCAAATACTAGAGCAAAACGAACAACTAAAAGAGTTGGTTAGTACCAAGGATAAGTTCTTCTCTATTATATCGCATGACCTGAGGAGTCCTTTTAACTCTTTGATAATGGCATTTGATATATTGATAGATGATTATGGTTCGCTCTCAGAACCTGAGAAAAGGGAACTGTTAAAATCCCTTCGACATACGAGTAAAGAGTCATTTGACTTGTTAAATCTACTTTTGGAGTGGTCAAGGTCGCAGAGAGGTATGATAAAATGTAACCCTAAAAACATACCCTGCCATAACACCATTCAAAAGTGTATCGAGATGGTATCAAGTCGAAGCGAACAAAAAGGACAAACCATAATTAACCATGTCCCTAAAGATACTATTGTTTTTGCTGACGATAAATTGTTAACGACTATTTTTAATAATCTGCTAAGTAATGCTGTTAAGTTCTCTAATATAGAAGGGACTATTACTATAGAGATGGAAGATAAGGTTAACGAGGTAATTTTCTCTGTTACAGATAATGGAATCGGGATACCGCATGAGAAAATCGACACTATTTTCAATATCGATTCTGACTTTAAACGAAAAGGGACATCCAATGAGTCCGGTACCGGCTTAGGGTTGATTATAGTAAAAGAGTTCGTCACTCTACAGGGTGGAAAAATTTGGGTGAAATCGGCAGAGGGGATGGGGAGTGTTTTCCACTTCTCGCTTCCTAAACCTTAAATTTTAAGTTTAGAGAGAGAAAGATTTTAACTCCTCGACATAGCGGCGGTCGTTGCTGAGTCGGGGAACTTTATTTTGCCCCCCTATTTTTCCACGTTTCTCCATCCACCCATAGAAAGTACCCTCCGGAACGGGGGTAATTTTAAGGCGGGACATAGTGGCACTACCGGTGCGTTTAGCTTCATAATCGGAATTTTGTAAACAGATAGCTCTGTCTAATATCTCAGCGAACGAGTCTATTAGTTCAAATGCAGGAGGTGGTTCTCCATGTCTGTATCCGGGAAACTCTATAACCCATTCGTGAGCCCCTTTCCTAGTGTCATCCATAAAGATAGGAGCCACAGAATAATCAGAAATAACAATACCTGTTTTTTTACAAGCCTCCACAAGTGCCTTTTCTGCATTGCTAATCATTAACTCTTCTCCAAAAGCGTTAATGTAGAGCTGGGTTCTTCCGGTTATCCTTATTTTATGAGGAGCAAGAGAGGTAAATTCCACACAGTCCCCTATGAGATATCGCCAAAGCCCTCCATTAGTAGAGATTACCATTGCGTATTGTTCACCAAGTTTTACCCCTTCCACATTATAGACATCTCCATAGTCCCCCTCCATAACCTTCTGGAATGAGTCCAATGGGATAAATTCATAAAATACTCCATTATCGAGAGTTAAAAGCATAGAGTTATCATCCTCCACGTCTTGAAAAGCAAAATACCCTTCAGAAGCATTGTAGTTTTCTAAATAGTGCATTGAGTCAGAGGGGATAATGCGTCTGTATTGTGAGCGGTAAGGTTCAAAAGAGGTACCCCCGTGCATAAAAAGCTCAAGATTAGGCCATACATCGAGAATATTATCGGCATTACGGTACTCCAATATCTTCCTCAGCAATACTAAATTCCAAGAGGGAACGCCGGAGAAATTAGTTACATTTTCATCAAAGCACTCCTCACATATTAGTTTTATCTTCTGCTCGAAGTCGGGAATCAGAGCGGTTTTTCTTTTTGGCACCCTTTTCAACTCAGCGAGTAAGGGTGATTTCCTTAGCAGAATAGCGGAGAGGTCACCATTTATTGCCCCCTTATCACTTAGTTCGTCTAACTGAACACTTCCCCCCAAGGTTAAAGATTTCCCTGAAAAGAAGTTGCTATTAGGATAGGTGTTAATATAAGTTGCTATCATTTTCCAAAAGCCGGCATAATGACACCACCAAAGGTTAGCATGTGTGATAGGTATAAATTTACTTTTATCTGAACTTGTACCACTCGACTTGGCAAACCATTTTACTTTTTGGTTCCAAAGCACATAATCTTCTCCTGAACGAACTCTATCTATATAAGGCTTTAGAGCATCATACTCGCGAATAGGAACCCTCTTCTGAAACTCCTCAAAACTTCCAATAGAGCCAAACCCATGCTCCTCCCCGAAAGCAGTCTCTTTCCCATTCTTGATAAGATAGTCGAAGACTTTCCGTTGAAAATAGAAAGGATCTTTCCGACTCCTATCCATATTGTTTAGGACAGGTTTGGAGATAGAAAGCAGAGATTTATTGATTAATGACATAATTGGTGAAGAATAACGAGCGATTTAATCTCAAATTTAAAGCCAAGATGATATTCTAAGTAGTTTAATAATGACTTTGCAAACAAATATCTCTCTTCCCCTTTTAGTGGGATAAGCATTGCCTCAGCAAATGAGAGAGAGAGAAGGGAGTTTAGGAGTAAAATCTCCTTAGAGGAAAAAGGGTTATAGTCGTCAAATGTAAACTCTCGTGGACGAAAACCGAGTTTTGAGATATATTGAGAGAGGAAGTAGAGGTGGAAATTTGAAAAATTCTCTTCCTCCCCATTCAGATCGAGGATGCTCTTCTCTAAAAACTCATAGAGTTCCACATCCCCTGAAGATTCTCGTAGGGTCCTATAGAGCACTTCAGATAGAAAAATGGCAATACTGTTTTTATAAATATTGCTTCGCAATGAGTTAAGACGGTGTGCGGAGGAGAGCTCTTTGATGTTCTTAAGGGTACTTTTCGGGGAGTTGGAAACTTCTATTTCAAGGATGCTTAAAGGGTGCAGAAGAGATGATGAGACCTCCTTCCTCTTTCCGAGTCCACGGAGAAGGAAACTCTCCTTCCCCCCCTCTGCCGTATATCCGTGGAGAATAATTCCGGAGTCCCCATATTTCGTGGTATGAAAGAGTATCATCTTTGGGATTTTAGAAAATCTGAAAGGAGACGCATTGCAATACCTCTATGTGAAATGGAGTTTTTCTCTTCCGGTGTGAGTTCTGAAAAGCAGAGGTCGTACCCTGCAGGACGGAAAACAGGGTCATATCCGAACCCCCCTTCCCCGGAAGGGGCGAGGGTTATTTCACCCTCCACTCTCCCTTCGAAGGTATATGTCTCCCCATCCAGTATCAAAGCAATAACACAACGAAAATGTGCGGAGCGGGGAGATTCCCCTCCGTTTCCCCCCTTTGCAGGGAAGGATTTCATTTCGAAGAGCAATTTTTCCATATTGTCTTTAGAGGAGTGTTGTTCTCCTGCATAGCGGGCAGAATAGACCCCAGGAGCCCCCCCAAGTGCATCCACCTCCAACCCTGTATCATCTGCGAAGCAGTTTTTCCCTGTACGGTCAAAAATGTACCGAGCCTTTTGAATTGCATTGCCCTGCAGAGTATCTGAAGTTTCGGGGATTTCTTCTAAAAGTCCGAGGTCGGCAGGAGTTTTGAGAATAAAATCTAAACCGAGAATCTGCCGAGCCTCCTCGAGCTTGTGTTTATTATTGGTTGCGAAAATGATTTCCATACTATTAGAATTGTTGGAACAAAGATATAAAAGATTAAATTTGCAGGTCATAAAAAAATAAGAATGAAGAAGATTATAATGCTCCCCATTTTAGCGGGAGTCTTGATGTTTACAAGTTTTACGACATCATTTGCACAGTCAGTTAATTTCAAAAACGGGAAAGCACTTGAAATACAAACTAATATACTTCGCACCCTCCAGTCGCAGTATGTGGATACTTTAGAACTCGATAAACTGATAATGAAAGGAGTAAATGCAATGCTCTCCACGCTTGATCCTTATACTGTACTTATTTTAGATGAGGATGAGCAGCAAATCGATATGATGACCACAGGGAGTTATGGCGGGGTTGGTTCGATGATTAAAAAACTCCCTACAGGGGAGGTGCTTGTAAGTGGGCCCTATGAAAACTCTCCGGCAGTTAAGGCAGGTTTGCAGCCCGGGGATAAAATTCTTGAAATAGACGGTGTCAGTACTCAACAACTCGATGCTACTCAGAGTAGTACCAAGATGCGTGGTCAGCCCGGGACGGAGTTGAAGCTCAAGGTTAAAAAAGTTCGCACAGGGGATACCGTAAACGTTATAGTACTGCGCGAAAGGGTACATATTAACGATGTGGTCTATTATGGAATGATAAAGGACACAGTGGGATATATTCAGATAGGTGGTTTCACACTTGACGGGTATAAGGATGTAAAAAAGGCTCTGGAGAGTTTGAAAGAGAGTGGAAAAATGAAGAAACTCGTTTTAGACCTTCGTGGCAATTGGGGAGGACTTATGGATGAGGCAATAAATATTGTTTCACTCTTCGTTCCATCAGGAACCTTGGTGGTCTCTTCTCGTGACTCTCGTGGAGAGGATAAGACAATAAATATCGAGTATCGTACTAAAAAAGAACCTTTGGATACTCAAATACCTCTTGTGGTACTTGTAAACTCCGGTTCGGCCTCCTCTTCTGAGATAGTGGCAGGTGCTCTGCAAGACCTCGACAGGGCTACAATCGCAGGGACACGTACATTCGGGAAAGGGCTTGTTCAGACCATTAGGGATGTCGGATACAATAACTCTCTGAAACTTACTACTGCCAAATATTATACCCCGTCAGGTCGTTGTGTTCAGGCAATAGATTATCAGCATAGGAATGAAGATGGGAGCGTGGGCTTTGTCCCCGACTCTTTGAAAAAAGAATTTAAAACTGTCGGTGGTCGTTCGGTTTATGATGGCGGAGGGATTTCTCCCGATATAACATTAGAGTCAAAGTATTATAACAATGCTCTTGTCTCGCTTATTTACAGCGACATAATGGGGGATTTTGCCATTAAATATTTTGAAAACCACCCCACCATAGCACCCCCCTCTCGATTCTCTATTAGTGATGCCGATTATGAGGAGTTTGTAAAATTTGCGGTAACAAGAGAGTTTGACCCGAGCTCCGAATTACAGGTTGAGCTTCAGAATGTGATTGAAGTTGCTAAGAAAGAGGGAACTTATGAGAAAAATGCAAAGGAGTTAGAGGCACTTCTTGCTAAAGTCTCTATGGATAAAGAGAAATATCTCCGTTCGGCAAAAGAGGATGTTAAACAATATCTCGAATCAGAGATCTGTGGTAAATACTATTTCCAAAGAGGATCTGCCGAATATGCTTTAAGATTTGACACACAATTAATCAAACTTTTATGAGAAGAGTCGTAATATTTTCTCTTTTACTCTTTCCGCTAGCTCTTTTAGCTCAGAACAAGACAGACCAAGAGAGGATTAAAACGCATATTTATACTTTGGCTGATGACTCCATGCAGGGGCGTAAAGCCGGTTCTCAAGATGCTTTCAGAGCAGCACTCTATATCTCTTCCCATTTTTCCGAGATAGGTTTAAAACCGGTGAATGATACCACTTTCTTCAAAAATTTCAAAAAGAGTGTCATAGGTGGAGAACTTCCGATGAACAATGTTGTGGGGATGATAGAGGGGAGCGACCCTCTTCTTAAAGAGCAATACATAGTATTAGGAGCCCATTATGACCACCTCGGTACTAATAGTTCTGAGGGGGACAATATCTATAATGGTGCAGATGACAATGCTTCAGGGGTAGCAGCTCTTATAGAATTGGCACGTAACCTTAAAAGGGAGGAGGGGACTCTTAAAAGGTCGGTGGTGTTCGTCGCCTTTGACGGAGAAGAGATGGGACTATATGGTTCTCAAGAGTTTGTGAGAAATCAAACTCTTCCGATAGAGAAGATATTGCTTATGGTAAGTATGGATATGATAGGGTATTATCACAAATCAGGTTTTGTGGAGTATGTGGGGACAGGAACCCTTACCGGTGCAGGGGAGTTTATTAAAGAGATTTCCCAAGGGAGCGGATTAAATGTTAAGACATCTCGATTTGAAAAGGGGATCTTCTCAGCTACAGATACCCAGCCCTTTGCTCAAGCAGGGGTACCGACCTTTTATATAACCACAGGGATGAAATCCCCTTATCATAAACCTCAGGACGAAGCAGATGGAATAGATTGCGAAGGGCTGTCAGCCATAACCGATAATATTACCTCTGTGGTAAAATATATTGCCGTAAATGAGAGTGTGAAG
>CAYSND010000045.1:0-10632 GCA_964432305.1 uncultured Muribaculaceae bacterium
CCCCGATACGGAGGCAGAGAAGTTCCTGAACGAGGGGGTGGAAAATGTGGAGGACGCACTTGCAGGAGCAAGGGATATAATTGCTGAATGGGTTTCAGAGTCGCTCCCTATAAGGCAGGAGCTTCGCAAATATTACTCACGTTATGGAAAAATTTGCTCCAAACTTGCTAAAGGAAAGGAGGAGGAGAGCGAAGAGGTATTGAAATATAAAAATTACCTCGATTTTAAGGAGGATATTTCGAAAGCAGCATCTCATAGAGTTTTAGCAATGCTGAGAGGGGTCTCAGAAGGGGTATTGTCTCTAAAAGTGGAAGTTGACAATGATGCAATTTTAGACCGTATCTATGAAAATTCTATCCGAGGAAAGAGAACCCCATCTGAAGGGGTTGCCCTTCAGATAGATTATGCGGTGGAAGACTCATTTAAAAGACTTTTACACCCCTCTATTGAGAATGAAACCATTAATAGTGCAAAGGAGAAGGCAGATGTGGAGTCGATTAAACTCTTCGGAGAGAATCTTAGGCAGTTGCTTTTAGCACCTCCGCTTGGACAAAAGAGAGTTCTCGCAATAGATCCCGGTTTTAGGACAGGGTGTAAGGTGGTCTGTCTCGATGCTCAAGGGGCACTACTTCATAATGATACCATTTACCCTCATCCTCCTATGAATGAGAAGATTATGGCAATGAAGAAGATTTCTAACATGGTGGAAGTCTATAAGATAGAGTTAATTGCGATAGGAAATGGGACTGCAGGGCGTGAAACAGATGATTTTATAAAAAAGATAGCTCTTCCTGAAGGGGTAAGGGTCTATTCGGTGAGTGAGGATGGAGCCTCTATCTACTCAGCTTCCCCTATAGCTCGTGAAGAGTTTCCTGATTATGATGTTACAGTACGTGGGGCAGTCTCTATTGGGAGGAGGATAATGGACCCTTTGGCTGAATTGGTTAAAATTGATCCTAAATCAATAGGGGTGGGTCAATATCAGCATGATGTGGATCAAACTCTGCTAAAAAACAATCTTGATACGGTGGTCGAGAGTTGTGTAAACTCGGTGGGGGTAAACCTTAACACTGCGAGCAAACATCTCCTTAGATATGTATCAGGGATTGGACCAACTTTGGCTCAAAATATAGTCGATTATAGAGGAGAGAAGGGAGCTTTCTCCTCACGGCAAGAACTTCTTAAAGTAAAAAGGCTTGGAGAAAAGGTCTATGAGCAATGTGCCGGCTTTCTCCGTATTCCGGGTGCTAAAAACCCACTCGATAACTCTGCAGTTCATCCCGAGCGTTATAAACTAGTGGAGAAGATGGCTTCCGATTTCAATATCACAGTCGGTGATTTGATTTCGGACCCTATTAAACGCTCTGCAATCGATGTTAAAAAGTATGTGACAAGCGAGGTGGGGCTCCCTACTCTAAACGATATAATGCAAGAGTTGGCTAAGCCTGGACGCGATCCGAGAGCCTCTATCAAGGTATTAGAGTTTTCTAATGATATCAGAACCATAGAAGATCTTAAAACCGGAATGATACTCCCCGGTATTATTACAAATATTACCAATTTTGGTGCATTTGTAGATATCGGAATTAAACAAAACGGTCTAATACATATCTCTCAACTCTCCGATAAATATATCTCTAATCCCTCTGATGTGGTTAAAATCAGGGAACATGTTCAGGTTAAAGTACTTGAGGTGGATATGAAAAGGATGAGGATAGCTTTATCCTTAGTGAAATAATATTTGGTGCAGTATTTTAATCATTATTGCATTTTTAATTCAGAAATCAAACCGAACCGAGAATGAAAGTAAGCTACTTCGTTATTAGAAATCTCCTTTGTCTCTTATTATTCACCATCTCTTCTTTGGTGTATGGGCAGCAAAAATATACTATTAGCGGTTACATGACCGAAAAAAAATCAGGTGAGGCCTTAATAGGTGCAGCCGTTTATGATTCCCTCTCAGCCAAAGGGGCAGTTTCAAATAATTATGGATACTATACCATTACTCTCCCTCGTGGGGAAGTTAAGCTTGGTTATAGTTATATTGGCTATAATGAGAGTGTTAAAAAGTTTAAGTTAACCAAAGATACTATTATCAATTTAGCATTTAACGAATCGGCAGAATATCTTTCAGAAGCTGTCGTAACAGCATCTCAACTCTCCAATATGGGGGTTAGAGGGACTCAGATGAGTGCCATTGAGATTCCTGCACAACAGATTCAGAAGATTCCTGCTATGTTTGGTGAGGTCGATCTGATTAAAGCTTTGCAACTCCTTCCTGGAGTTCAGTCAGGCTCAGAAGGGGGAACAGGACTTTATGTGAGAGGGGGAGGACCTGATGAGAACCTACTCCTTTTAGATGGAGTCCCACTATATAGTGTCAATCACCTATTCGGTTTCCTATCAGTATTTAATACGGATGCAATAAAAAATGTAACCCTTTTTAAGGGGAGTTTTCCTGCCCGTTTTGGGAGCAGACTGTCGAGTGTGGTAGATGTCAGAATGAATGATGGAAATGACAAATCTTATCACGGATCAGTGACAGTAGGAGCCATAACTTCTAAAATTAATTTTGAGGGGCCACTTATTAAGGAGAAGATGACCTTTAATCTCTCTTTTAGAAGAACTTACTCAGACCTATTGACACGTCCCCTTATGGCAATTATTTCCAAAAGAGAGGGGGGTAATGATAGAATTAGCGGAGGGTATCATTTTTATGATTTTAATGCTAAGGTCACTTATAAATTCTCAAATAATGATAAGATATACCTTAGTTATTATATGGGAGATGATATATTAGGTATGAATATAAAGATGGAGGATAGTAGGACATTCAGTGATAATTATGGGTCTGGTACTCACTCCACTATAAATAAAAACAATATGAAGTGGTATTGGGGGAATCTACTCACAGCCCTAAGGTGGAATCATACCTTTTCGCCCCGTCTCTTCTTAAATGCCTCCACGAGTTTCACCAGGTTTAATCATAATCTCTCAACAGAAATGTTTATGGAGATGACCACCAATCAGTTAACTCCACCTCCTCCCACTACTATGGTCAACAAAATGGAGATGGGGGTTTCTTATAGATCTGGAATAGATGATATTGCAGGGAACTTAGATTTCGAGTATAATCCTGATGATAGGAATGATATTCGTTTCGGGGTAAATTATATCTATCATACATTCCGTCCCGGGATATCGGCTTTTAATTACAAGATAGAGTTGGGAACGATTAAATCCAAATCGGATACCACATTCGGAGATGCTAATATCTACTCAAACGAGATGGCTTTTTATGCAGAAGATAATTTCAAAGTGGCTGATTTTCTAAAGATTAACGGTGGATTAAGGTACTCTTTGTATGCTGTAAAGGGAAAAGTTTACAACTCTTTAGAACCGCGTCTCTCTGCAGTACTTATTATGAATAGAGATCTCTCATTTAAAGCCTCATATTCCATGATGAGCCAATATGTGCACCTTCTCTCTAATAGTAGTCTTTCACTTCCAACAGACCTTTGGGTTCCTGTTACCACAAGGATAACCCCCATGAAATCTCATCAGATGGCAGCAGGTCTCTTTTACTCATGGAATGTAATCGATTTCTCTGTGGAGGGGTATTATAAGACAATGGAGAATGTACTTGAATATCGTGATGGTGCCTCTTTCTTAGGCTCCACCACCGGGTGGGAGGATAAGGTCTATATGGGGCGAGGGTGGTCTTATGGTGTGGAGTTTCTTGCTCAGAAGAAAGTCGGTAAACTTACAGGATGGGTGGCATATACTTGGTCAAAGGCTATGCGACAGTTTGATAGGCCGGGTAATATTATCAATGAAGGGAAACCATTCCATGCCAAATATGACAGAAGACATGATATCTCTATTACCGGGTCATACGTATTTAGTAAGAAATTTGACCTATCTGCCACATTTGTTTACGGAACAGGCACATGTGGTACATTAGGTAAACAGACTTATTATGCACCACTTCCCGAACACCCTTATATGTACTATGGGGGGGCTGACTTTTTTTATACATTTACTCCTGTGGAATATATAGATGGGAGAAATAATTATAGAATGCCGGATTATCATCGTCTTGATCTAGGGATGAATTTTTATAAACAACATAAAAAGGGGAAGAGCATCTGGAATCTTTCAGTCTATAATGTATATAATAATAAAAACCCATTTATCGTCTTTCAAAGCGAGAAAACAGATGCCTCTAATGTAACATATAAAGTCCTTAAACAGGCATCTATCTTCCCTATTTTGCCCTCTTTCTCTTATACCTACCAATTTTAAAATTCATAGTGATGAAACGATTAAATATATTACTGCTGTTGATTATCTCTCTCATTTTCACTACTTCTTGTGAGAAAGTTATAGAATTTAACGAAAAAGAGACAGAACCTTTTGTGGTTTTTTCATCATTGGCAAATCCGGATACTACATTAATGGTGCAGGTTACTAAGTCGGTTTTTTTCCTCTCCAATAAAGATCCCCAATCAGGTTATTATCATAAAGATACCAAAGTAACAGCCACTGTTAATAAAACCCAAATCTTAGAACTTAAACATCTAAATGAAGAGTTAGTGGGACAGTACACCGCTTCATACCAACCCAAGGCGGGTGATGAGATAGAGGTAACGGTTAATATCCCTGGGCTTAAAGAGGCGAAAGCTGTTACAAAAGTCCCTGCAAAGGCAAATTTTGTGGTAAATTCTATTAAAGAGACTGCAAGAAAAATAGATTATGAGATTAAAAATTACTATGCTATAGATATGACCATTCACGACGATGGTTCCATAAAAGATTTTTATTATCTAAAAGTTAAAGGGATAGTTATCTATAATAACCCCTCCACCAACGAGGATTTCTATATTATTGAGGAGAGACGTCTCTACTCCGATGATATCATTTTTAAGAATAGTGCCCTTAATTCTCTACTCGGTTCAGACAAATTAACACCTTTTTTTAGTGATGGACTGATTAATGGTAAAAGTCACCAATTTATCATTGAGATTGAGAGAAGAGAGAGAAGTGCTAATGAACAATTTTTCTTTGAGGTGGAATTACAGTCTCTATCTGAAGATTACTACAAATATATTATCTCCCTCGAGTCATATAAAGCGACAAGCGGATTTGGCTCAATCTTTTCCGAGAAGGTGCAGATTCACTCCAATGTACAGAATGGTATAGGGATATTCGGTGGTGTAAATCAACACAAGATTCTAACAAGGGTTTATTAGGGGACTATCTCTTCTGAGTAACTATTACCCCTAAAATAACAATTACTATCCCTAATATCTGAGAAACAGAGAATGTCTCTGCTCCGATAAAATAGGCTATTATAGCCGATACTGCAGGAATAAGGGCAGAGAAGATGCTTGCACGAGTTATGCCGAGTTCTCTTACTGAGTTTATGTAGAAGACGAAAGCAAGGGAAGAGCAGAGGGCAGCAAGAGCTATAAGAGGTCTCAATATCTCCTTTGTAAGGAATTGCGAGGCTTTGAAATCTCCATTAAAAGCAAGAAATAGTGGAAGAAAATAGAGTGCAGCTATTAAAAACATGTATGTGGTAATGGTATAGCTATTATATCTATCCGATAGTTTTTTAACGATGGTGGTGTAACCTGTCGCACCAAATACTGCAAGAAAGAGGAGGGCGATTCCCCACCAATATTCGACTGAAAACTTCCCTTTATCTAAAACCATTAAAAGAATCCCCGGAATCGTAACAATTACCCCGATTATATTAACCCAGGTAATTTTCTCCTTATAAAAAATCTGTCCTGACACAAGTGTAAAGAGGGGTATAGTAGCTATTATAAGGGCAGATAATGTGGGTGATCCTGTGGCTTTAAGACCGAAGGTTTCCCCAATAAAATAGATAAAAGGCTCGAATAATGCCATTACTGCAAGGAGAAGGAAGTCTTTCTTCCTCATTTTTTGGAGCTTTTTTCCAATTATGGAGATAAGGAGCAGAATAACTCCTGCGAGTAGCATCCTAAAGAAGATGAAAGTAAAAACAGGGGTTCCTGTCTCTATAAGTTGATTGGTCCAAATGAACGAAAATCCCCATAGGATTACTGCTACGGAGATATAGATAAAAATAATCGGTTTTGTCTTCAATGGTTAAAAAATTTGGGCAAAAATATAAAATTATTTCAAGCTAATCGAAAAATAACCGTTTGCCCCCTTTGGCACCGGTCAGTTTTCCATTGTTAACCACCTCCACGCCTGAAACAAAAGTATAGAGTATGGTATGAGGAAATGTTCTCCCTTCAAAAGGGGACCATTGACATTTATATGCAATATTCTCTTTAGAAACTCTCTGCTGTTCCTTTTTCAGAAGGACAATATCCGCAAAATACCCCTCTCTAAGATACCCTCTTTCCGAAACTCCGAAACAGTCGGCAGGGGAGTGGCACATCATTTTTACTACCTGCTCAATAGTGAAAACCCCCTCTTCAACCAACATAAGCATTATCTGAAGGGAGTGTTGAACCAATGGAAGACCTGATGGGGAGTGAAGATAATCTTGCTCCTTTTCAGAGAGGAGGTGGGGTGCATGGTCTGTGGCTAATGCTGAGATAACCCCATCTCTAACCCCTTCCCTGATGGAGAGCATATCATTTTTTTCTTTAATGGCAGGGTTACACTTGATCTTAGTTCCGAGTCTCTCGTAATCGGAGTCGTTAAAAACAAGGTAGTGGACACAAACCTCTCCGGTTATTTTTGGGTTTGAATTATTGCGGAGCATCTCAATCTCTTCGGAAGTGCTTATGTGGAGGATATGGAGCCTTGTCCCGAACTCCTCTGCAAGTGCCAATGCCTTCCTAGAGGAAGTTATACAGGCTTCCCTGCTTCTAATCACCGGATGCTCTTTAATTGGAATTTCACCCCCTTCGGAGGTGGCAAATTTCTCTTTTGCTAGAACAATGTTCCTCCTTATAATCTCCTCCTCTTCGCAGTGAGTGGCTACAAGGGAGGGGGCTTCGCGAAATATTGCACTAAGTGCCTCCTGACTATCAACTAACATATTTCCAGTGGAGGAACCCATGAAAACCTTAACTCCGCAAACCTTCTGAGGGTCAAGCATTTTAATCTCTTCGAGATTATTATTGTTTGCCCCTAAGTAGAAAGAGTAGTTTGCATAAGAGTGCTTCGAGGCAATATCAAATTTCTTCTCGAGGAGTTCCAATGTGCAAGTGGGAGGGGTATTGTTTGGCATATCCATAAAAGAGGTAACACCTCCTAAAACTGCTGCCGCAGATTCAGATTCAATGGTCGCTTTAGACTCGGAGCCTGGTTCCCTGAAATGTACCTGATCATCAATAACACCGGGAATTAAAAACATCCCGTCAGCATCTATAACTTTATCGGCACCTTTTTCGAGAAGGGTTATTTCAGAAGAATAATCGGGCTCTTGGAGAGAGAGCACTCTCCTTATTCTCTTCTCATTAATCAAAAGGCTACCATGAAAAGATAGCCCTTCGTTAATTATTGTTGCATTTTTAATAAGAGTTATCATGCTTTTAAGGGATTAGGCTTAATCCTTTTAGTTCTAAGTTTTATGACTCCCCAAAATGCCTCACCGAAAATAGAGCTACTCATTTTAGATGTTCCCTCTTTTCTATCAGTGAAAACTATAGGAACTTCGGAGATCTTAAACTTTAGGCGGTAGGCATTGTATTTCATCTCTATTTGGAACCCATACCCCTTCATCTTTATATTATTAAGATCTATGGTCTGGAGAACCTCTCTTTTATAACAGACAAACCCTGCTGTGGTATCAAAAACCCTCATTCCTAAAACCAATCTTACATAAAAGGAGGCACCATAAGACATAAGTACTCTACTAAGGGGCCAGTCCATAACAGCAATTCCTCTACAATATCGGGAACCTATTGCTACATCTGCTCCATCAACACACTCTTGATAGAGTCTTAGTAAATCATCAGGGTTATGGGAGAAGTCGGCATCCATTTCAAAAATATAGTCATAACTCCTATCTAATGCCCATCTGAAGCCTGCAATATAAGCAGTACCAAGACCAAGTTTACCTGACCTTTCTATAATAAATAAAGAATCATAAAACTCTCTCTGAAGGGACTTCACGATTTGAGCTGTTCCGTCCGGAGAGCCATCATCAACAACAAGTATATGAAAATCGCCATCTAACGAACGGACTTTTCGAATCATTTTTTCGATATTTTCTTTCTCGTTATAAGTAGGAATGATGACTAATTTATCAGTGTACATATTTTTTTACATTAATTTAGCATCAAAGATAATATTTTTTTTATTATCTTCGCGAGCAATTGTGAACGACATGACAAAAGGATTAAATTTTCATCGAAAATGAGACGATTTAGTATTATCTTTATTATACCCGTACTATTTCTCATTACGGGTTGTGGGACTAACCAAAATGTTCAAGAATGGGCTATTGTTCTTCATGGAGGGGCAGGAGGGAAAGTGGTGAGAGCAGAGGATGGAAAGCAGTCAGTCGATACAATGTCCTTAGAAAAACAGGAACTTTATCAAAAACACCTAAATGAAGCGTTGCAAACAGGTAGTGATATTCTTAAAAGCGGAGGTGCAGCAATTGATGCTGTACAGGCTGTAGTTGTTTACCTTGAGGATTGCCCTCTATTTAATGCAGGAAAGGGAGCAGTAATGACTGCCGATTATGTGCATGAACTTGATGCTGCTATAATGGATGGCTCAAACCTTAAAGCAGGTGCCATAGCAGGTGTAAAAGATATAAAAAACCCTATTAAGGCTGCACGTGCAGTTATGGAACACTCTCCGCATGTCTTTCTTATAGGTGAAGGTGCCTCTTTCTTTGCAAAAGAGCAAGGGTTGGAAATAGTAGAAAACTCCTATTTCACTACCGATGAACAGAAAGAGAAGTTAGAGAAATTAAAAGCAGAAAAAAAACAAGGGTCTCCAATGGGTACTGTAGGGTGTGTGGCACTTGATAAAAATGGTAATTTGGCGGCTGCCACTTCCACCGGAGGGATGGGGGGAAAGAAATGGGGTAGAGTAGGAGATGTTCCTGTTATCGGCGCAGGGACTTATGCAGACAATGAATCTGTTGCAGTCTCAGGAACCGGACATGGTGAACTTTGGATAAGGAGAGTGGTGGGGTTTGATATCTCTGCACTTATGAAATATAAAGGAGCTACTGTTCAAGATGCTGCCAAAGAGGTAATATGGAATAAGATAGATAAGATGGAAGGCTCAGGTGGAGGGGTGATTTGTTTGGATAAGAAAGGAAATATTGCAATGGAATTTAATACCGCACTTATGTTCAGAGCCTGGGAAACAGCTTCAGGAGAGAAAGGGGTCGGTATTTATAAATAAATAGATAGTACTAAAACCTAAAATATAATGATAAAAATAAAGAAGCTACCTTTATTGTTAAAAATACTTATTGCTATTATTCTTGGAATTGTGTCTTCACTCTTCTTTCCGGAATGGCTTACGAGGATTTTTATCACAATAAATTCTCTATTTAGTAATTATTTAGGATTTGTTATCCCACTTTTAATAGTAGGGTTAGTTGCTCCCGGAATTGCCGAATTAGGGAGAAGAGCCGGTAAATTACTCCTTATTACCGTACTAATAGCTTATGTATTTACTCTCTTTTCAGGATTTTTGTCCTATGTTACCTGTTATGCGGTTTATCCATCTATATTAGATCCTTCCGCAGGTTTCGTTGATGCTGCTTCTCTCTCTTCAGACTCCCTAAAATCTTATTTTGAAGTTTCAATTCCCCCTTTAATGGATGTTATGACAGCATTGGTACTAGCTTTTGTTTTAGGCTTAGGGTTATCATCTGTTAAAGGAGAGACATTTAAAAATGTGCTTACTGAGTTTAGGGAAGTGATTATTTTACTTATTACCAAGACTATTATCCCTATTCTACCTCTCTATATATTCGGTATTTTCTTGAAAATAGGAGCTGAGGGGAGTGTCGTCTCTGTTCTTGGGGTATTCTTTAAAGTCATTCTTCTCATTTTCATTATTCATATAGCAGTACTTTTAATCCAGTTTACCATAGCCGGTGCTATTTCAAGGAAGAATCCTATAAAAGCACTGATTACTATGTTGCCGGCTTATGTAACTGCTCTCGGGACACAGTCATCCGCAGCTACTATTCCTGTTACATTAGCACAAGCTAAAAAGAATGGTGTTGATTCTGAACTTGCTGACTTTGTAATCCCTTTATGTGCCACAATACACCTCTCCGGCTCCACACTAAAGATAGTTGCCTGTGCACTTGCCATCTCATGGATGATGGGGATGCCTTCTGGTTTAGATGTGTATGCGGGATTTATAATGCTGCTCGGTATAGTAATGGTAGCAGCCCCCGGAGTGCCCGGTGGAGCTATTATGGCCTCACTAGCAGTATTACAGAGCGTATTGGGATTCGATTCTAATTTACAAGGGATGATGATTGCTCTCTATATAGCCATGGACTCTTTTGGTACAGCATGCAATGTTACCGGAGATGGTGCCATAGCTCTTATTATGAACAGAATTAATAGCGGACATAAAATGCCGACATAATATAGACCATACTAAATAAACCTAATAAAATGCGCCAATTAATTAAAA
>CAYSND010000046.1:0-10397 GCA_964432305.1 uncultured Muribaculaceae bacterium
ATACTCAGGATACAGAGCATAGGCTCTGGAAGGGGCTGTGGATAGGGCGAAGTGTTTCCTGATGCAGAGTTTTGGCTTTCAGATATGGGGGGTGGAGATTGCGGGTCAAGTCCACAATGACATTATAATTGATGGTCAGGTAGATATATTTCCGTTGCTCAGAATTACAGAGGTAGGGTCTGCAATAACATTGTTGGGGAGGATTTTCTAAGGCAATTAGCCGTTTATTATAATGGTTCTCCTCTAAAATTTCGGGTGCATCGAGAGTTTTACCTTTAGTTTGAGGACTTCGGGTAGTTCGGGGTGGTCGGCGAAGAATTTATTGACGATTTCAGTCGCTTCGCTTTCAGGGTGTCCTGAGAGGAGGGCAGATGCCCAGCTCTTAGGGAAGAAGATATCCCCCGTTTTCTGTACCTCCTGCATCTCTTCAAGTGCAGGTCTGATATATTTTCTTGAACGCTCTGCCCGTAATGGGTGATTAAGGAGTCTTAGCGCAGAGGTAGCCCACGGCTCTATTCTACGATTTTCAGGGGTAAGTAACGACTCGAAAAGGGAGTCAAGAGCAGCTTCATCCGGTGAAACAGCGCGAGAGACGAAATCAAACTGTTTTAGGCGGTCAGGGTTACTGATTCTCCCCCTTTGTGTGGCAACTATCTCATTTGACTTTTCAGGGAATCTGATAGCAAGTTCATAAGCAAGTGAGGTAAGGTTTGCCTCTGTTAACTTAAAGGATTTAAATCTATCAGGCTCATTAAAGAAGACGTGAAGGTACTCCACATCTCCGGTTGAACCGCTGACAAGGAGAGAGAATGCCCTTCTGCGACAGTTTTCAGCGTGTGAAAAAGTACGCCCTTTCCCATCTTCGGTAGCACTTCCAAAGGCAATAGTGTAGAGTCTTTTTTCAAACTCCGGCACCCCTTTTTTTAAGAGAGAGGTGGCATAAAACTGCACCGTACCGAGATACCCTGCTGCTTGAGAGAAGAGTATAGGGTCTTGCTCTTGCTCTAAATAATTTAGCAGAAACTCCCCAAACTTCTCATAGTTAAGGTTCTTTCTTATATAGCTCTCATAGAGATTTATAAGTGTTGAGGCTTTTTCCACCTGTGAAAGGGTGCCACTTGTAATCGGGTTTGTAAGCATTTTCATACAAAACTCCTCTGTGGCAGGGAGCATCTTGAAATATCCATACCCTCTTGCATCTATGTTAGGGATAATCCCTACTAATTTCCCTCCCTCGTAAAGGTCGAGATTCTTTATTTTAAATAGATCCTCCCCTTTCTCGACAGGGATGGTTACAGTATCTCTCTTTCCATTCTCTCTTACAAGTGCGATAGTAACAGATTGCCCCCATTTCCCTTTCTTCCCTTTGAAATCCTTTTGGGTGGAGAGGACATAATGCTCCTTTTCGGTGGTTACCACTTGAAAATCAATGGTAGGCATCCCCCCCTTGCTAACCCACTCTTTGCTCCATTCGGAGAGGTTCCCCTCATATTTTTTATCTAGAATCTTTATCAAGTCTTCCCAGGTAGCATTGCCGTAGGCATATTTAGTAAGGTACTCCTGCATCCCTTCGCGGAACGCCTCTTTCCCGATACGCGAGACAAGCATCTCCATTACCATCGGGGATTTATTGTAGATTATATTGCCATAGACAAGCCCGGCATCTTTTAGATTATCGAGACGCTGTTTAATGGGATTTACCCCCTCAATACGATCTTCAGAGTATGAGGCAGAGGCATAGCTGATATATTTCATTCCGAGATCGACTTTAGGGAACTGTTCAGAGACCATCTGTGCAGCAAAATAGTTTGCAAAGACCTCTTTTGTCCAGACATCGTCGAACCAAACCATGGTAACATAATCGCCAAACCAGAGATGAGCCACTTCGTGAGTAATCAGGCTAAAACGATCCATCTCCTCATTAATCCCCGCTCCCTCATTAAGGAAAATCCTCCCGTCATTATAGAGGGTGGCACCTGTATGTTCCATCCCCCCATATTGAAATCCCGGAAGGACAATAAAATCGTATTTTTCAAAAGGGTAGGAGATATTGGTGTAGTTCTCCATCCACTCGAGAGAGGTAAAAACCTCATCGAATATTTTGGGTATCTGTGCCAATTTCTTAGGGTCATTTTCGCGGTGGTACATTGAAATCTCGCGCTCCCCTCTCTTTGCACTCTCTTTGGTGAAAACTCCTGCAACAAATGAGAAGAGGTAGGTGCTTAGAGGCTCACTCTCCCCGAAGGTCAATACTTTTCTCCCCTCTTTCTCCCCTGACAGAGGGGTGGAGGTGCGGAGGGCTGTATTGGTTACTGCCTCCCAAGATGCAGGGAGTTCCAATTCAAGCGAGTAGCTTGCTTTGAGATTCGGTTGGTCAAAACAAGGGAAGAGGGTTCTTGCCCTATCGGGTACCAATAAAGTGTAGAGGAGTTCGTCTCGGCGATTCAATGATTGGTCGGGAGCAATAAACTCTATTTCAATGAGTGTCGAGTCGGAGGTGTTCCCCTTGGTGCTCGTTCCAATAATGATATGCTCGTTTTCATAGCTCCATTCTGCAGGTTCTCCATTGACTGCCACAGACTTAATTGCTTCCTGCGAAGCTTTGAAGTCAATTTGGGGCAGGGCACTTTTTTTATTGTGAAAAACAATTTTCACATCTCCGCAAATCGCAGAATCCTTAGCTTCGGGTATTTCGAAGCGGAGGTGGTATTTTAACCCTGAAATGGTGCTTGCACGGTAGTCGGCAAGTTTCTTGGAGACCCCCTCCTCCACTTTAAGCGGTCTGTTGCAGGAGGGAAATAGTAGCAGTATGGCTGCAATGAAATAGATACTTCTCTTCATATCTTATTGTACTATATTGTTTTAAGAAAATCTTAGTAACGGGTGAAAAGGATTCCGCAGAAAATTCGAGGTCCGGAGGGGAAATCTTCCGAAGCTTTGGAGAGTAGGAACATATAGTCTGCTTTTACCAAAAAACTAATCTTTTTGGTAAATTTAATCTCCGCCCCGACGTAGGGAGATACTGAGTAGATAGGGTATTTTCTGAAAGAGACATTCTCCTCTGTGATAAAGTCATAAGGTGTCTCTTTAAGGAGAATAAGCGAGCTTCCGCTCCCTATGCCGAAGTGGCTCCCAATGAAAGGAGAGACTCTTTTGCATTGTCTTATATAATCTATTAAAAGGCCCCCTTGTCTTACTGAGTAGGAGCTTTCAAATTTTCCGTAATTTAATGTGGAGTGGTACCCCTCCATGCCGAATCGGAGTTGGTCTTTGGTGTTGCCGAAATGGAATTTAATGGCTCCGCCGATACCGAAAGGGGAGCCTTTGACCTGATGCATCCCTAACGAGACCCCTTCCGGAGTAAAAATCGGGAAGGAGTTACTTTTCAAAAAACCGGTGTGGAGCATCATCCCTCCGGAGAATCCTAAGTATTTTTGTGATAAAGCGGGGAGTTGAAGGGAGAGTAGGAGTAGGAGTAAAATGGCTTTTTTGGTCATTTTGATTCAGGTATTAAATTACAACAAGTTTTGTTTGCAAATATAGACGAAAAACCTGATAACTACTTGCAAACTAAAAAAATAATCGTATATTTGCAGCCCGCAAAAATATTGCGAGGCAGTTTAATCAACTGATTAACATTAATTTAATAACAAACCAATGCCTGGATTAATTGGAAAAAAAATCGGAATGACATCCGTTTTCGATGCTGATGGTAAAAATGTACCATGCACCGTTATTGAGGCTGGTCCGTGTGTTGTTACGCAGATTCGTACAGTAGAGAAAGATGGTTATGCCGCTGTACAGCTTGCCTATGACGATATATCAGAGAAACACGCCAGCAAGCCCCTAAAAGGGCACTTTGAAAAGGCAGGAACCACTCCTAAAAGGAAGTTGGTGGAGTTCAAAAATTTTGACACTTCAAAACTAAAATTAGGAGACATCATCACAGTCGCAGATCTCGACCTTCATTGGGAGACGACTACCGACTGGTTGGACGTAACAGGTATTTCTAAAGGTAAAGGTTTCCAGGGTGTTGTAAAACGCCATGGATTCGCAGGAGTAGGAGGAGAGACGCATGGTCAGCACAACAGACTACGTCACCCCGGATCTTTGGGTGCTTCCTCTTGGCCTTCAAGAGTACTTCCCGGAATGAGAATGGCCGGAAGAATGGGTGGGGACCGTGTTAAGGTTCTCAATCTAAAAGTAATTAAAATTATCCCTGAAAACAATTTAGTTCTTGTTAAGGGTTCCATCCCCGGAGCTAAAGGGTCTTATGTAACATTGGAGGATTAAGGTCATGGAATTATCAGTTTACAAAATCGATGGAACAGAGTCTGGTAAAAAAGTTACCTTGGACGCTGAAATTTTTGGTATAGAGCCAAATGACCACGCTATCTACTTGGATGTTAAGCAATATCTTGCTAATCAACGCCAAGGAACCCACAAAACAAAAGAAAAATGGGAAGTGAATCGTAGCACCAAGAAAATCGTTCGTCAGAAAGGTTCAGGTGGTGCACGTCACGGTAGCACAAAATCCCCTACAATGGTAGGCGGTGGAAGGGCTTTCGGTCCTCAACCTCGTCTATACAGATTTAAACTTAACAAGAAGTTAAAACAATTAGCTCGCTTCTCAGCTCTTTCTCATAAAGCTGCTGAAAATGCTATAGTTATGGTTGAACCTTTTGTTATGGATGCTCCCAAGACTAAAGAATTTATTCAGATTCTTGAGAACATTAAAGCAACAGGAAGAAGAGTTCTATTCGTTCTACCTGAGATCTCGGATAATATTTATATATCGTCTCGCAATCTTCAGAATGTCAAAGTTATTACTGTGGATGAAATCAACACATACAGCATTATGCATGCATATCAGTTGGTAATGGTTGATGGAGTTCAGGACATTCTTTCGAGCAGACTTAAATAACCGTATGAGAAATGGGAATATTAATTAAGCCTATAGTAACAGAAAGAATGACGGCCCAGGGCGAAAAATTGGGTCGATACGGTTTCATCGTTGATCGTGCAGCCAATAAAATCGAAATCAAACAAGCTGTTGAGCAGATGTATGGCGTTACGGTTAAAGATGTAAATACCGCTACTTATTACGGCAAGAGAAAGAGCCGTTATACAAAAGCCGGAGTATTGTCAGGTCGTACAAATCACTACAAGAAAGCCTTTGTGACATTGGCCGGAGATGATAAGATTGATTTCTACAGTAATATTTAAAAGAGATGGCAGTACGCAAATTTAAACCGGTTACTCCCGGACAGAGAAATAAGGTAATAAGCGCATTTGACGATATTACTTGTTCAACCCCTGAGAAATCATTGTTGGAACCCCTAAGTAAATCAGGTGGTAGAAACAATAGAGGGAAGATGACTATGCGTTATATCGGTGGCGGACACAAAAGAATGTATCGCGTTATCGACTTTTTAAGAGATAAAGATAATTATACCGCAGTAGTAAAAACTATTGAATACGATCCGAATCGCAGTGCTCGCATTGCTTTGGTAGTCTATGCAGATGGAGAAAAACGCTATATAATAGCTCCCAATGGCATTAAAGTCGGTCAGACTATTGCCTCGGGATCCGGAATTGCCCCCGAAGTTGGGAACGCTCTTCCTTTAGCAGAAATTCCTCTTGGTACTTTAGTTCACAACATCGAGCTTCGTCCCGGACAAGGTGCTGCAATGGCACGTAGTGCAGGAACTTATGCTCAGCTTGCAGCACGTGAAGGTAACCACGCTATTCTTCGCCTTCCTTCGGGAGAGACAAGAATGGTATTGACTTCATGTAGAGCAACTGTTGGAACAGTATCTAATCCTGATCACAGTTTGGAATCTCACGGTAAGGCCGGTCGTAAACGCTGGTTAGGTCGCAGGCCTCGTACCCGTGGTGTGGCTATGAACCCTGTAGATCACCCGATGGGTGGTGGTGAAGGTCGTGCTTCCGGAGGACATCCTCGCTCACGTAGAGGTATCCCCGCAAAAGGTTATAAGACACGTAATCCTAAGAGCACTTCCAATAAGTTTATCATTGAAAGAAGGAAAAAATAACGGAATAAACTAAAGAATTATGAGTCGTTCACTAAGAAAAGGTCCCTACATCCAAGGAAGTCTTGAAAAGAAAGTCCTTGCAATGAATGAAGGGAGTATGAAAAAAGAGGTTATCAAAACCTGGTCACGTGCCAGTATGATATCACCTGATTTTGTTGGTCACACCATTGCTGTGCATAATGGAAATAAGTTTATTCCCGTATATGTTACTGAAAACATGGTAGGTCACAAACTCGGAGAATTCGCGCCGACACGTACCTTCAAAGGTCATTCGGGTAATCGTTAATCAATTAATGTAAAGAGTTACAATAATGGGATCTCGTAAAAAAGAAATGGCCGACAGGCTTAAAGAAATAAAAAAAGAGACAGCTATTGCAAAGCTGAATGATGTTCCTACCTCTCCCCGTAAGATGCGTCTTGTTGCAGATATGGTTAGAGGAATGGAGGTAAATCGCGCTTTGGATGTTCTTAAATATACTAAGAAAGATGCTGCTATTCGTTTGGAGAAACTTCTCAGAAGCGCTATCGCTAACTGGGAGTCCAAAAATGAAGCAGATCGCAAAGAACTTGAGAAAGGAAATGTTATCGTTAAGACCATTATGGTTGGCGAAGGAGCCTCACTCAAACGCATCCGCACAGCGCCGCAAGGTCGTGCCGCTCGCATACGCAAGCGCTCGCACCATGTAACTATCGTAGTAGCAGTTAAAGATCAAACCGTAAAAGAGGAGGAATAATATGGGACAAAAAACAAATCCTATCAGCAACCGAATAGGTATTATCCGTGGCTGGGACTCTAACTGGTACGGTGGAAAAGATTATGCAGGTAAAATCCTCGAAGATGCTAAGATTCGTGAATATCTAAATGCACGTATCTCTAAAGTTAATCTTTCGAAGATAGTTATAGAGAGAACTCTTAAACTTATTACCGTTACTATCCATACAGCCCGTCCAGGTGTTATCATCGGGAAAGGGGGACAAGAGGTAGATAAACTAAAAGAGGAATTGAAGAAGATCTCTAATAAGGAGGTTCAAATCAATATCTTTGAAGTTAAAAGACCTGAAGTGGATGCTACTATCGTAGCTAATAATATTGCTCGTCAAGTAGAAGGACGTGTTTCTTACCGTAGAGCTATCAAAATGGCAATCGCTACCACAATGAGAATGGGTGCTGAAGGTATTAAAGTACTTGTCAGCGGTCGTCTTGGTGGTGCTGAAATGGCAAGAAGAGAGCTTTATAAAGAGGGAAGAACCCCACTTCATACTTTCCGCGCAGATATCGACTATGCTTTGGCTGAAGCTCACACTAAGGTGGGAGTTCTCGGAATTAAAGTGTGGATCTGTAATGGCGAAGTTTATGGCAAACGCGACTTATCACCTAACGCAGGTGTTGCAGCTAACGCTCCTCAGGGAGGCGGTCATAGTGGTGACAACCGTCGTGGCGGTGAACGTAGAGGTCGTGGTGGTGATAAACGCCGCGGTGGAAACCGCTCTGAAGGTGGTCGCCCAGAGGGTGGACGTTCCGAAGGTGGTCGTCCACGTAGCAATAGAAATAACTAAGCTGTCATTGCGGAACTGATAATAATGTCATTGCGTTGCGGACCCGTTCCGCAATCCCCGCAATCTCAAACAAAAGAGAGGCTTTTTAAGCCTCTTTTTTTTTACCGTGTTCCAAAAATATCTAACTTTGAGGGGATTTGTTAATCTATAAACATTATGAGAAGAAATTTTAGGTATTTTATCGCTCTCCTACTTGTCGCAGTAGGTTTTAGCAGTGCAACATTAGTTTTAGCACAGAAAAGTGTGGCTTTGCCAAAGGTTACCCCCGAAAAGGTAGGGCTTAGCTCCTCACGTCTGATTCATGTCGATTCTCTCATCAATAAATCTATTAAGGATCATGAGATTCCGGGAGCTGTATTGGCTGTGGTAAAAGATGGAAAGATAGCATACCTAAAGAGTTATGGAAACAGACAGGTGGTGCCTGATACTGTGCCGATGACCACAAACACTATTTTCGACTTGGCATCCATAAGCAAATGTGTCGGGACGACTCTCTCCATAATGCAACTTGTGGAGAAGGGGAAAATAAGATTGACAGATTATGTCTCTTACTACATCCCCGGATTTAAGCCCTGGATAGACCCCGAAACTAAAAAAGAGACCCACATAAGAATAGTCGATTTACTCTCCCATTCCTCAGGTATTCAGGCGTATGTCACTATGCCCACATATCTTAAAAAGTATGGGGAGGCGACCCCCGACTCCCTTATTAAACATATAGGTCAGGAGCTCCCTTTGTTATATAAACCAACCACAGGATATACTTATAGCTGTCTTAATTTCGTAACCCTTCAACATATATTGCAGAATGTAACGGGAATGCCTCTGGATGAATATGCACAGAAAAATATCTTTGGAGCCTTGGGATTAAGACATACAAGCTACCTTCCTACTGAAAAGGGGAAGAGAGAGAGGGCACTTGCAGCAGTTGCCTCTGATTTCCTCTCACTTGTGGCTCCTACAGAGGTGCAGGCTGATGGTTTGCCGATATTAGGGGAGGTGCACGACCCTATTGCAAGAGTGATTAACCAAGGAAACTCAGGTAATGCGGGGGTCTTTTCAAATGCGGAAGACCTTGCGGTTATTGCTGCTGCCATTATGAACGGAGGGGAGATAAACGGGAGAAGGATTTTATCCCCTATGACCATAGAAACAATGATTACTAACCCTAAAGAGAATCACCCCTCTGTGGAGAGGGCACTCGGTTGGGATAACTATAAAACCGGAGCCGGTACTAAAGGAGACCTCTTCGTATCCCATAAGGCGGTATGTCATACAGGATATACAGGAACTTCCATCGTAATAGATATGGATACCAAATGTGCTGTTATTCTGCTAACTAATAGGGTTCATCCCAAGGACGACAAAAATGTGGCGAGACTTCGCTCATTGGTAGCGACTGTTGTTGCTGCTTCGATAATAAAGTAAAAGCTACCTTAGAATTGCATCACAAAGCACCGAGGCAGCGACCGCTTCGATGACCACCGGGAGCCTTAGGGCAAAACAGGCATCATGCCTCCCCTCAATGGTCAGCATCTCCATCTCTTCTTTAACGAAGTTAAAGGTTTTCTGCGGTTTAGAGATACTTGAAGTGGGTTTGGCAGCCACACGAAAAACAATAGGATTCCCATTAGAGATTCCTCCGTTAATACCCCCTGCGCCATTTGTAAGGGTGTGCCCCTCTTTGTCTATAAAACAATCATTGTGCTCAGAACCCTTCATCCTTGCTGCCGCAAAACCATCTCCGAACTCTATTCCACGAATACCGGGAACTGAAAAGGCGAGGTGCGAAATTTGAGATTCTAGGGAGTCAAAAAATGGAGCTCCGAGTCCTATAGGAACATTGTTGCAAATGCACTCTACTACTCCTCCTATAGAATCCCCTTCGGCAATGGTCTTCTCCAGAAGTTTGCGGAACTCTTCGTTTTCAAGGGGAGAGGTTCCTGATTTACTGAAAGTTACCCCTCCTGCCTCCGAAAGGTGGGCAGAAACTTCCATAGGGGAGATAATCTTCTTCGCAACCACCCCTGCTGCCACCAAAGGGAGCGTCATTCTTCCGGAGAACGCCCCACCTCCGCGGATATCATTGAAGTAATTGTATTTTATCGAGGCAGTAAAATCAGCGTGCCCCGGGCGTGGAGTCTCCAGAAACTTCTCATAATCAGCAGAGGCCACATTATTGTTCTTAAAGACAATAACCAACGGAGTGCCGTCAGTGCAGATTCCGGTAACTCCGGAAAGAATTTCAGGGATATCCTCCTCTATACGCGGAGTGGTACCCAGGATTCCGGATTTGCGTCTTTTCAGGTCTTCTTCAAAGTCATTGACAGACAATGGAATCCCGGTCGGCACCCCCTCAATCAGAACCCCCACCACGGGAGCATGAGATGCCCCGAAAAGGGTAATTTTGAATTTATTTCCAAAAATATTCATTGTCTTAATGCTCTGTAACTGATGAGAAAAACTCCTCGAACTTAGGAAAGGATTTGTCCACGCATTTATTACCATCGATAGAGACACGTCCTGAACACCCTAAAGAGGCTATTCTTAAAGCCATTACGATTCTATGATCACTAAAAGATTGGTAAGTTCCCCCTTTTAATAAATCTTTCTCCAACATCCTGCGAGAGAGCGATTTACCCTCAATAATCATCGTGTTCCCCTCAAGATTAATTTTTAACCCCATCTTGCTAAATTCTTGACATATAGCCTCTGTGCGATTACTCTCTTTATGGCTTAGTCTGTCTATTCCCGAAATAGAGCTTGTCCCCTCACAGAATGCTG